>DASZYM010000552.1:0-3362 GCA_035545355.1 Dongiaceae bacterium | reverse complement strand
CTTGGATTTTTGCCATTTTGCTGCGCGGCAGAAAAAAATCAACCTCAATGGATTCAAATGGTTGCAAGGTGACCTTAATGTGATGCGCGACGAACCTTTCCTGTCGCCCAGGACAGCGAATCAACAGTTCTTCTAACGTTCCGGAATCCTTCGAAAAACCGGAACGGCCTGTCCGAGGTGTAAATTCGCCAGATGGCCTGTAAGCCGGGTTCTGTCCGGAACCTTGCGGTCCCTGGATGGCCATTCCTCTGGGACGGCCGTTGCCGACCGCCTCACGCGACCTACCCGAGGATCTGGCGCGGAAGCCGCCTGAGCCGAGTTACCCCGGCTCCATCCTCCTATGCAGTCTTGCTCCCGGCGGGGTTTGCCGTGCCGCGTCCGTTGCCGTCCGCGCGGTGCGCTCTTACCGCACCGTTTCACCCTTGCCGATGAGCGGCACGAAGCCGCGTGATCGGCGGTCTCATTCTCTGTGGCACTTTCCCTAGGCTCGCGCCCGCCGGCCGTTAGCCGGCGCCGTTCTTCCATGGAGCCCGGACTTTCCTCCCTCGTCCGAAGACAAGAGCGGCCATCCGGCCATCTGGCGGCCCTGAGTTAGGCTTGGCGGCCGGCCAAGTCAATCAATCCGTTCAGCACCGATTTCAGCTCCGGATCCGGCATGTCGGTAAGCCTGCCCGGCCGGAAGTGCCGCGCGAAAGCCGTGATGGCCGCGCGCCGCGCCTTGCCCGCATCGGTGCCCGACGGCCCTTCGAGATCGTAGCCATAGCGCCCCAGGTGAAGGAGGAACTCCGCATCGCTCCAGCCGCAGGGCTTGGGCTTGGGCCACAGCCCCACCCCCGCCTCCGCCAGCATCGCCCAGTCGAAGAGCTCGCCGGGATCCTCCTTGCGCAAGGGTGCCACGTCGGAATGCCCGATCACCCGCGTTGGCGTGATCGCATGGCGTGTGACGATGTCCTGTGCCAGCGCGCGCACCGCCTGCATCTGCACGTCGGGAAACGCGCGATAGCCGAACTCATGGCCGGGATTGACGATCTCGATGCCGATCGAGCGCGCATTGATGTCCCGCGCACCCGCCCAATAGGAGGTGCCCGCATGCCAGGCGCGCATCTCTTCGGCGACCAGGCGATAGGTCGTGCCGTCCTCATCGACGACGTAATGCGCACTGACCTGCGCCGCCGGATCGCGCAGCCGGTCGATCGCATCCTGCGCGATCCTCATGCCGGTATAATGCAGCAGCAGGATGTCGATCGGCGCATTGCGCGCATCGAAATTCGGCGAGGGGAGATCCTGGATGCGCATCAGATACCGGTCTTGGTCGAGGGCGCGATGACGGCCGGGCGGCGCAGGATGATGATGGCGACGCCGATCAGGATCGCGATGCCGCCGGCGATCATGCGCGAGGTCACGTCCTCGCTCAGCAGCATCGCGCCCGCCGCGACGCCGATCAGCGGCTGGAGCAACATGAACGGCATCACCTGATTGACCGGATAGCGCCGCATCAGATTGTACCAGATCCAATAGCTGAAGGCGGCGACGATCAGCGCCTGATAGCCGAGCGCGCCGAATCCCGCCCAGCCGATCTCCGTCGGATGCGGCCAGCGATCTCCTTCGAGAAAGTACGAGATCACCAGGAGCTGCGGCGCGGCGAGCAACGCGATCCAGCCATTGAGATGTACGGCGTCCACCGCATCGCCGATGATCTTCACCTGCACGTTGGCGACCGACCAGACCATCGCCGCCGCCACAACGGAAGCAAGCGGCCAGGGATTGTCCAGGAAGCGCGGTTGCCCAGCGATCAGCACGATGCCCGCGAACGCGATGACCATGCCGGTGATGCGCCGCCAATGCAGCGTCTCGCCGAAGAAGAACGCCGCGAGGATCGCCGAGAACGGCACCTGAAGCTGCACCGCGATCGCCGTGGTCGCGGCGTCGAGATAGTGCATGCCGGTGAAGATCAGCGTGAAATGCATCACGCCGAGGGTGAAAGAGAGGGGGATCACCTGCTTCAGCCGATGGCGCGGCAGGCCGGCGAAGGGAAAGAGCACGAGCGCCGCGACGCCGAAGCGCAAGGCCACGAAGAACAGCGGCGGCATATGTGCCAGCCCAACCTTCACCACCACGAAGTTGACGCCCCAGATCAGCTGGATCAGGAGCATCAACATCAGGTCGCGAGGCTTCAGATTCATTTGGTCTCGAAGATCGGATCGCCGAGATCGTTGTCCCTGATTGCGATGCCGAGACCCGGCCCGGTCGGCGGGAACATCAGCCCGTCGCGGGTCGATGGAATGCCGTCGCCATGCCCGATGGTCACCCAGTTGTGGAAATCGACCGTGTGCAGCCGGTATTGCTCCGGCGTCGACAGCGAGAGATGGATCATCGCCGCGGTGTCGATCTCCGCGCCACCGGTATCCTCGACCGTCACGGGAAGTCGTCGCGCAACCGCGACGTCGCGGATCAGCCGCGCCTTGCCGACCCCGCCGACCCGCGAGATCTTGATCGTCACCCCGTCGGCGACGCCGTCCTCGATCGCCGTCATCAGCGCTTCCAGCGAGGTGATCGATTCATCGAGCACCATCGGCTGCCGGCAATGCGGTTTCAGCGCCTTGCACTCCGCATAGGAGGAACAGGGCTGCTCCATGGTGAAATCCGCGTCGCCCACCGCCAGCAGGAAGCGCCGCGCGTCACCGGCGGTCCAGCCGCCATTGGCGTCGCAGAACAAAACCACGTCCTTGCCCACGGCCTCGCGCACCGCATGGAACCGTTCGACATCCAGCAGCGGATCGCCGCCGACCTTCACCTGGAGCCGGCGATAGCCCTCTTTCAGGTATTTCTGCGCCCGCCGCGCCATGGCGTCCGGCGCCTCCTGCGAGATCGAACGATAGAGCTGGATCGCCGGACCGAACCTTCCGCCCAGGGCCTCGCAGAGCGGCTGCTCCGCGGCGCGGGCCTTCAGGTCCCAGCAGGCCATGTCGAGTGCCGCCTTCACATAGGGCTGGCCCATCATGTGGAGGTCGAGCAGCCGCGCGATCGCCTCGCTCTGCCGCGGGTCCTGTCCGACCAGGATCGGCGCCAGTTCCGCGATGCCGGCCCGGCACCCGGCGCTGAACGCCTCGGAGTAGAAGGATCCCAAGGGCGCCATCTCGCCCCATCCGGTCGAGCCCTGATTGGTCTCGATGGCGACGATCGCGGAATCGAAACCGAGCGCCGTGCGGTTGCCCGAGCATGTATAGGGCCCGTCGCGGAACGGCTGGAACTGGCGATAGAGGCGGATGCGGGTGATTTTCATGGATGGCTCGGCGTGTTTCCCCAGCCTTGTTATAGCCCGCTTCTCTTTATCTCGTCATGGCCCGCGAAGGCGGACCATC
>DASZYM010000551.1:0-2655 GCA_035545355.1 Dongiaceae bacterium | reverse complement strand
GCTCGCGGTGTCGATGTACATGACGACCATCGCGATCATCGCGGTGGTGAGGCCGAACTTCCTACCGTCCGGCGCGCGCAGCACCTGGATGGAGCGCTTCTCGGCGCTGAAGCATGTCTGGGCCACCGTTCTCCTGTTTCTATTCGTGATCGGTGGGCTTTACGCCGGCTTCTTCACCCCGGCGGAGAGCGGCGGCGTCGGCGCCAGCGGCGCCTTTCTGATCGGGGTGCTGCGCGGGAGGCTCGACCGCAAGGCGATCCTGACCTCGCTGCTCCAGGCCACGCGGACCACCGCGGCGGTCTTCACCATCCTCATCGGCGCGCTGCTGTTCGGCTATTTTCTCACCGTCACCAACACGCCGCAGCATGTCACCGCCTTCCTGGTCAGCCTCGGCATCGGGCGGTACGGCATCCTCGCGCTGATCATGGTGATGTATCTCGTCCTCGGATGTCTGATGGACTCCATGGCGATGATCATCCTGACGGTGCCGATCATCTTTCCGGTCATCCTGTCGCTCGGCTTCGATCCGATCTGGTTCGGCATCATCATCGTCATGACGGTCGAGCTCGGCCTGATCCACCCGCCGGTCGGAATGAACGTCTTCGTCATCAAGTCGGTGATCCAGGACGTGAAGTTCTCGACCGTCTTCCTCGGCGTCGCGCCGTTCATCGTCACCGACATCATCCGCCTGGTGATCCTGATCAGCTTCCCGATCCTGGCGCTGTGGCTGCCGAGCCATATGTGAGATCCACGAGGGCTTCTCTCGCGTGCTCATTTCCGGCAATATTTTCCGGCATGGCCCGTGCCACGGGCAAATCGAACGACCTCCCCTTTTGTACGCCATCGCGCTCGCAAGGCGCGGGAGGGCTTTGTCAGGGCCGAAATCGACGTCCGCGACGAAGGCGACATGGTGCGCGCGAGCGCGCCCCGTCGGTCCCCGTCGTCGCGTGATGCCTCACATGCTGGGCGGAGGGCTTGCACGATGAAACGGTTGGGAATCCTTGCGGCGGGACTCGGGCTCGCCCTCGCCCTTGCGTCACCGCCGCTCCGCGCGGCTGACGCACCCGACCCTGCGCTCCGCGCGCTGGTCGACGGGCCGCAGCGCAGCGCGGCCGGCAAGGCCCGCGATCGGTTTCGCCATCCCTACGAGGTGCTGCATTTCTTTGGCCTGAAGCCGACCGACACCGTGGTCGAAATCCTGCCTGGCGGAGGGTACTGGACCGAGATCCTCGCACCCTATCTCCGCGACCATGGCAGATACATCGCGGCGATTGCGCCCGCCGACACCAAATCCGAAGAGATGCAGCACCTCAACGCCGTGCTGAAGGCCAAGCTCGCCGCGACGCCCGCGCTCTACGGCAAGGCCGAGACCTCGAGCTTCGACGGCGACCGATATCCGATCGCGCCAGCCGGCAGCGCCGATCTCGTGGTGACGTTCCGCAACCTCCACAACTGGATGGAGGCTGGCAACGCGCCCGCCGTGCTCCACGCCTTCTTTCTGGCCCTGAAGCCGGGCGGGGTGCTCGGCGTCACCGACCATCGCGGCCGCACCGACCGGCCGCAGGACCCGACCGCCAAGGACGGCTATGTCCGCCAGGACTATGCCATCAAGCTGGCCAAGCAGGCCGGCTTCCGCTTCGCCGGCTCGTCCGAGGTCAACGCCAACCCGAAAGACACCAAGGATTATCCCGCCGGCGTCTGGACCCTGCCGCCGACCTACCGCCTCGGCGACAAGGACCGCGCGAAGTACCAGGCGATCGGCGAGAGCGACGTCTTCGTGCTGAAATTCGTGAAGCCCTGAGCTGCTGAAAGGGTTGCGACTTCTTGCCGGGCAACCGAACTCGTGTGTACCCGGACCAAGCCCGGGCACACCAGATAGATTGAGCCTATGCCTGGGGCTGCGGCTCCAGACCGCCGGGGCCGGGCTCGGGCCGCGGGCGCACCTTGCCGGTGTTCGGCACCGCGGAGCCGCGGGGCGGCGGCGGGGTGTCGTCGAGGGTCTCGCGCACCGGCTTCTTGCCCTGGAGCAGGCCGACGATCTCGTCGCCGGTCAGGGTCTCGTATTCGAGCAGGCCCTTGGCCAGGGTCTCGAGCTCCTCGCGCTTCTCGGTGATGATCCGGCGCGCCTCCTGGTAGCCCATCTCCACCAGCCGCCGCACCTCGGCGTCGATCTTGCGCGCCGTCTCCTCCGAGACGTTCTGCTGGCGTGATACCGACATGCCGAGGAACACCTCGTCCTGGTTCTCGCCGTAGGAAACGGTGCCGAGCTCGTCGGAGAAGCCCCAGCGCGTCACCATCGCGCGGGCGAGCTTGGTCGCCTGCTCGATGTCCGACGCCGCGCCAGAGGTCACCTTGTCGTGGCCGAAGATCGTCTCCTCGGAGACGCGGCCGCCCATCAGGATGGCGAGGCGCGAGGTCATCTGCTCGTAGCTCATCGAGAGCTTGTCGCGCTCGGGGAGCTGCATGACCATGCCGAGCGCGCGGCCGCGCGGGATGATGGTCGCCTTGTGCACCGGATCGGTCGCCGGCACGTGGAGCGCAACGATGGCGTGGCCGCCCTCGTGATAGGCCGTCAGCAGCTTCTCCTGCTCGGTCATCACCAGGGTGCGGCGCTCCGCGCCCATCATGATCTTGTCCTTGGCGTCCTCGAACTCG
>DASZYM010000550.1:0-2925 GCA_035545355.1 Dongiaceae bacterium | reverse complement strand
TTGCGGGCACTTGGCGAGCACGATGTTCGCCTCGTCGTCATGCGGCAGGTAGTTGAGGGTCGCGACGATGTTCCAGCGGTCCATCTGGCCCTGGTTGATCTGCTGCGTGCCGTGATAGAGCCCGGTCGTATCGCCGAGGCCAACCGTGTTCGAGGTCGAGAACAGGCGGAACGCGGGATGCGGGCGGATGACCTTGTTCTGGTCGAGCAAAGTCAGCTTGCCTTCGACTTCCAGCACGCGCTGGATCACGAACATCACGTCCGGGCGGCCGGCATCGTATTCGTCGAACACGAGCGCGGTCGGGTGCTGCAGCGCCCAGGGCAGCAGGCCTTCGCGGAACTCGGTGACCTGCTTGCCGTCCTTGAGGACGATCGCATCCTTGCCGATGAGATCGATGCGGCTGATATGGGAATCGAGGTTGATGCGGATGCAGGGCCAGTTGAGGCGGGCCGCGACCTGCTCGATATGGGTCGACTTGCCGGTGCCGTGATAGCCCTGGATCATGACGCGGCGGTTATGCGCAAAGCCCGCCAGGATCGCCATCGTCGTGTCGTGGTCGAAGCGATAGGCCTCGTCGATATCCGGCACGTATTCGCCGCGCTGGCTGAAGGCCGGGACCTGCATGTCAGACTCGAGCCCGAACTGCTGGCGCACCGAAATGGTGATGTCCGGCAGGGTCGCTTTGTCGTACTGCGTGCCGTTCTTGGCGGCGGTCTGGGTTTGCAAAGCCATCGGGTTGATTCCAACTCAGCTAATTGGGCAATGTCGCAGGGATTTCAAGGGGTTGATCGCGGAGCGCGGCACCCAGGCCCTTGACGGACAAGGGTTTTAAAGGCTTTGCCCGCACCTGACCAGGGGTCTGGCGGGAGAGCCGGGTTGCGAAAAGCTGGGGGGTGGAGGGGCGCCGGGAGGCCGGCACCCCCGCAGGTTCCTGGCGCGCGTTACTGCGCGATCTCGTACGGGACGACGATCTTGTCCTGATGCGCGAAGACCAGGCACGGCGCGCCGCCGTTGCGGTTCGAGCATTCGCGGATCGCATCCGCCTCGTGCAGCGTGCCGACATCGCAGAATGTATCGGGACAACCGGTGATGCCCCAGCCGCGGCCGTCCTTGGTGACCGCGAAATAGCCGTCGCCGACCGGATGGGTGTAGCTCTTCGGCATGACCCATTGCTTGTAGTTGATATAGGCGTTGTAGGTCGCCTTGCTGATGACGACCTTCTCGCCGCTGGCGAGGGTCGCGGTCGGGGCCGGCGGCTTGTTCGAGGCGCAGCCGGCAAGCAGGACGGCAAGGAACAGGGCGGCGAAGGCAGAAGCGATCATACGCATAATGATGTCCCCTTTGTTGGACGGCCCGATCGGCTGAGGTTTCAGGCAAGATCCAAGTCAGCTTTAATACACGGCGGCGCGCTTAAAAGCGAGCCGCGATGACAATCCGGCCAGGCCGGCCAACCCCATGGATTGCAATACATTCCCGCCCGTGGCATTGCTGGCCGCATGGGGGTTAGGAACCGTTTCGGGGCGCGTCTTGCCTGCCGGGTGCTGCTGATCGTCGCGGTCGGCGCGCCGGTGCTGGCGGGTGCCGGCCGGGCGATGGCCGATGACAGCGATCTCTGTCTCGACGAGATCGCCAAGCAGGAAGCCAGGTACGGGATGCCCGCCGGCATCCTGAAGGCGATCGCCCGGGTCGAATCCAGCGGCAGCCCCTATGGCGAGATCACCAAGCCCTGGCCCTGGACCCTCAATGTCGGCGGCGCGCCGCATTACTATGCGAGCAAGGCGGCGGCGCTCACCGCCCTCACCAGCTTCCGCGCCCAGAGCGACGTCAACATCGATGTCGGCTGCATGCAGATCAGCCTGCAATATCACCCCAATGCCTTCGCCGATCTCGCGACCGCGCTCGATCCGGTGGCGAATGTCGATTACGGCGCGCTCTTCCTCTCGGCGCTGAAGGACAAATCCGGCGACTGGATGCAGGCGGTCGGCGACTATCATTCGACGACGCCCGGCTTCGGCGACACCTATCGCAACCTGGTGCAGGTCGCCTGGACCGGCGGCCGGCTGTCGCCGACGATGGTCAGCGCGGTGCGCGCCACGCTGCCGCAAGGACCGGCGATCATCAGCATCAGCGAGGTCGGCGGCCAGACCGTCATCACCCGGCTCGACAAGAACTACCAGCCCATGGCGGGGAGCGAGACCACCGCCTCGGGCGTCGGGACCGGCTGCGACCATCGCCAGGCGCAGCCCAGCATGTCGGCGGCACAAGGCGTCCGCGTCTGGTCCGGCATCTGCGCCGGCGGCGACCCTTCGACCGCGGGCAATCGCATCACCATCCCCGACCAGCCGGACGGCCAATAGCGCGGTTCAGGCCGCCGCGGTCGCGCGCACCGGCGCATCGTTAATCGGAAAGTGCAGGAACGCGGCGGCTACGCCCGCCAGCGCCGTCGCGCTCCACACGATCGCATAGGAGCCGGTGAGATCGAAGAGATAGCCGCCGAGCCAGGCGCCGAGGAACGAGCCGATCTGGTGGCTGAGGAAGCAGATCCCGAACAGCGTGCCGAGATGCTCGAGGCCGAACACCTTGGCGACCAGGCCGCTGGTCAGCGGCACCGTGCCGAGCCAGGCGAGGCCCATCACTGCGGCGAACAGGACGACCGAGGTCTCCGATTTCGGCAGCAGGAAGAAGAGCGCGATCGCGGCGGCGCGGATGAGATAGAGCCAGGCCAGCAGATGCTGCTGGCGGAACCGCCCGCCGAGCCAGCCGCAGGCCCAGCAGCCGATCATGTTGAAGAAGCCGATCAGCGCCAAGGCCGTGGCGCCGAGCCCGGCCGGCATGTGGCAGAGCAGCAGGTAGTTCGGCAGATGCGTGCCGATGAAGGCGAGTTGGAACCCTCAGGTGAAGAAGCCGAGCGTCAGCAGGCCATAG
>DASZYM010000549.1:0-16106 GCA_035545355.1 Dongiaceae bacterium | reverse complement strand
CTCGATCATCACGTCGCGGATCGGCCGGCTGACGAGATCGCCGCGTAGGCTCGGGATGATGCAGAAGCTGCAGCGGTTGTTGCAGCCTTCGGAAATCTTCAGATAGGCGTAATGCCGCGGCGTCAGGCGCAGGCCCTGCGGCGGCACCAGGTCGACGAACGGATCGTGCTTCGGCGGCACGGCTTCGTGCACCGCGGCGACCACGCTCTCATAGTGCTGCGGGCCGGTGACCGCGAGCACGCCGGGATGGGCCTTGCGGATCTCATTCGGGTTGCCGCCCATGCAGCCGGTGACGATCACCTTGCCGTTCTCGGCCAGCGCCTCGCCGATCGCATCCAGGCTCTCCTGGCGCGCCGAGTTCAGGAACCCGCAGGTATTGACGATGACGACATCCGCGCCGTCATAGGAATCCGAGATCTCATAGCCCTCGGAGCGCAGGGTCGTCAGGATGCGCTCGGAATCGACCAGCGCCTTGGGGCAGCCCAGGCTGACGATCCCGACCTTGGGGTTGGCTTTCTTCTTGGCCCTGATGGGCCGTTTTGCTGTCGTGACGCTCATGGCGCGAGGGGATACAGGCCCCGGCCGCCGCTGTCCAGCCGCGGTCCTGCAGGGCCGGGATGCAGCCGGGGAAGGGGCCGAAACCGGCGCCGCCGGGCCATCGAGGCCCGCCGCCGCCGACCCCTCATCCCGGCCTTCTCCCTCAAGGGGAGAAGGGGACTTGTATGCCAGACGGTTCCGGTGTTTCCGCCGCGCTCAGGCCAAAAAAATCCCTCTCCCCCTGAGGGAGAGGGCAGGGGTGAGGGGTCGACGGGTCTATCCCATCTTGCCACCGTCCACCTTGCTGCCGTGGCCCTATCCGCCGATCCGCCAACCCGTTAATTTCCCTCCGGAATCGGGTATCGCCGGAGGGGGCCGGCCAGCATGTGGGAAAGTCTGACGGCGCAGTTCGCCGCGCATTGGCAATTGCTGCTCCTCTCCAGCTTCGCGATCTTCCTGGCCGCCATCGTCCGCGGCTTTTCCGGCTTCGGCTTCTCGCTGCTCTCGATCACCGCGATCTCGATCTTCATGCCGGCGCAGGACATCGTGCCCTCGATCTTCCTGTTGGAGGTCGCGGCCTCGCTCAACCTCATCCCCTCGATCTGGCGCGAGATCGACTGGCGCGGCATCGCCTGGCTGCTGCTGGGCTATGTGATCGGGTTGGTGCCGGGCATCTATGCTTTGGTCCACGCGCCGGCGGCGCCGCTCAACATCGCGCTCGGCCTCTTCGTGATCGCGACCTCGATCGTGATGCTCAGCGGCTTCCGCCTGCAGAAGACGCCGGGCCCCGGGGCGACGGTCGGGACCGGCATCCTCTCCGGCCTGCTCAACGGCGCCTTCGGCACCGGCGGCCCGCCGGTCGTGCTGTTCTATTTCTCGACGCCGGCGGCGGCCGCGGTCGGCCGCGCCTCGGTCATCGCCTTCTTCTTCATGACCGACACGCTCGGCCTGATCGGCCAGGCCTATAGCGGCATCATCACCACCCAGATCTTCGCCCAGTTCATCGCCTGGATCCCGGCCTTGCTGATCGGCATCTTCATCGGCGCCAAGGGCTTCAAGCACATGGACCAGGCGAAATTCCGCCGCGCCGTGCTCATCATCCTGATCGCGCTCGCAATCGTGACCCTGGTGAAGGCCGTGCACGATCTCAGCGGAGGCGCCGCTTAACCCTAACTTCCGGTTGCCAGCACCCGGCGCGGCCCGCAGAATGCGCGCGGGGACCATGTCATGAGTTTGCATACCGGTCTGGACCAGATCCGCGAACCCGAGATGCCGCATTTCGCGATCGGCGGCATCATCGGGCGCAGTCTCTGGATCACGGTCTGGAATTTCTTCCCGTTCATCCTGATGACCATCGTCCTGGCGCTCCCGCTCGTCGCCTATGGCGCGGCTTTGGCCTACCTGCGGCCGGAGCTGCGGGCCGAATTCCAGAACGCGCTGGCCTATCGCCAGTTGACGCCGCCGCAGGACATGACCGGCATCGCGATCGACGCCGTCTTCCTCCTGCTGCTGCTGTTCGCCCTCCTCGGCCCTGTCGCGGCGATCGTGCAACGCGCGTTCCAGTCCATGCTCGGCCGCAAGGCCGGCTTCGAGAATTGCATCACCCTCGCCGTCGCGGCCTCGCTGCGGGTCGTCGTGCTCGGAATTCTCCTGATCGGTGCCCATGCCATCGTCGCCGCGGTGATCGGCTGGATCGCCGCCAGGATCGCCGCACCGAGCTTCGCCTTCGTCCCGACCTTCATCGTGATCCTGCTCGCCCTTGCCGCCACCCTGTTCCTCAGCGCCGTCTGGTGGGTCGCGTTTCCGGTCCTGATGGTGGAATGGACCGGCCCCTTCGCCGCCTTGCGCCGGAGCTGGAGTCTCACCCGCGGCAGGCGCTGGCAGATCGTCGCCATCCTGGTCCTGCTCGCGATCCCCTACGCGATCCTGCAAGCGCTCCTCGCCCGGTACTTGCCGAACGTCATGAGCGCCGCCGGCAACGACATCCTGCGCTACGGGCTGGTCGCGCTCAGCGGGCTCCTCGGGGCGTTCTTCTATTTTGCCGGCGCGGTCGCGGCGGCCGTCGGCTATTTCCACCTGGCCGGGGAGAAAGAGGGCATCCTGGCGCTCGACCGCGTCTTTCCCTGACGTCCCCGCGGTTCACCGCCCGTGAACCTCCCGGCTGCGCGCCACGACCAACTTCCGATTGCCAAGCTCCGGCATCTTGCGGACAATGCGGGTCTTGGCGTCGGTGTCCATCGGGGGGAAAACGGGAATGGCGCAGGACAGCATATCCGCGGGCCAGAGCTTCGGCATCGGTCCGGTTCTTTCCACCAGCATATCGGTGTTCTTTCGCAACCTCGTGCCGTTCCTGGCGATCACCGCCCTGATCGGCATTCCCTACATCCTGATCTCGTTCTGGATGCTGTCCACGATCGGCGACATGCAGGCCGCCGTCCGGACCGGCGGCGTGCCGCCATCGGGCTTCTTCGGCATGGTGGCGGTCAGCGTCATCGTCCTGCTCTTGACCAACACCCTGTCGCAATCGGCCATCAATTACGGCACGTTCCAGGACCTGCGCGGCCGCAAGGCCTCCTTTTCCGATTGCCTGGGCCGCGGCTTCGCCATGCTGCCACGGGTCATCGTCGGCGCGATCCTCGCCAGCATCGCCTATGCGATCGGCTTCATGCTGCTCGTCGTCCCGGGCGTGATCCTCTCGCTGATGTGGTGGGTCTTCATCCCGGTGATCATCGTCGAAGGCGCCGGCATCGGCGAAGCCTTCGGGCGCAGCCGCGACCTGACCAGGGGCCATCGCTGGGGCATCCTCGGCCTGCTGTTCGTGGTCGGCATCATTCAGTGGATCGTCTCGATGGTCCTCGGGCTGATCGGCCGCGCCCTCGGCCCGGTCGTCGCGGAGGTGCTGAACCTGGTCGTGATCCTCGGCTTCACCTCGTTCTTCGCCGTGCTCTGCACCGTCGGCTACTACTACCTTCGTTCCGAGAAGGAAGGCATCGTCATCGACGACATCGCGCGCGTCTTCGACTGAGGCGCGCGCCGCGCCGGCCGGGCGCGGCAGCGGGGTGGGGATGGTCCAGGAGAATTACGGCGCGGTGCGCTTCTCGGTCGGCGGCGTGATCGGTGCCGGCGTCTCGATCGTGCTCAGGAACGTCCTGAAGCTGCTCGCGATCAGCTTCCTGATGTCGATCCCGATCACCGTCCTGGCGGGGCTGTTCGTCGCCACGCTGCCGATCGGCTTCTCGGCGCTGCAAAGCGGGGTGCGGGCGGACTTCTCCGAATTGAGCGACGCGACCAAGGTGCTGTTCGCGCTGCTCTTCGTCGGGATCTTCCTCACCTATTTCGCCATCCAGGCGGCGGTGAACTACGCCGCCTTCCAGAACCTGCGCGGCGAGCGCGTCGGCATCGGCGCCTGCATGCGGCGCGGCCTCGCCGCGATGCCGCGGGTCGTGGTCGCCTGCATCATGCTGGCGCTGATGATGATCGGCATCGGCATCGCGGTCTCGATCGTGATGATCCTGATCACGGCGGTCATCAGCCTCAGCGGCCCATCGACCGGCGGCGGCATCGCGATCGGCCTGCTCTACGGTGTAGGCTTCTTCGGCATCTTCATCTTCATGTTCATCATCTGGTGGGTCTTCATTCCCGCCATCGTGGTGGAGGATGCGGGGCCCGTCGCCTGCTTCGGGCGCAGCCGCCGCCTCACCAAGGGCCATCGCTGGGGCATCCTCGGGATTCTGGCTTTGGTCTTCCTGGCCAATATCGTCGCCGGCCTGGTGGTCTCGGTCTTCGCGCGGCTCGGCCTGCCGGTCGTCGCCAGCGTGCTGAACCTGATCGTGTCGCTGTTCTTCGCGGCGCTTTCGTCGGTGCTGGCGGCGGTCGGCTACTATTACCTGCGCGCCGAGAAGGAAGGCTTCGGCATCGGCGATCTCGCCGGCGTCTTCGACTGATGTGAATTCAACACGCCCGGCGCCAATCGTCGAATTCGCCGCCGCTCCGATTGCCAAGGTGCCGCGTCTCGTCGACAATAGGGGCCGGCTCAGGCTCCGGAACTCGGAATGACGCAGCAGAATTTCGCCGTGGCGCCGTCGCGCTTCTCGGTCGGCGGTGTGATCGGCGCCGGCCTGCCGTTGCTGCGCCGGAACTTCTGGCAGTTCTTCGCCGTCGCCTTCATCCTCGGCATCCCGATCATGATCCTGTCGACGCTGCTGGCGCAGGTCGGCGCGGTGCCGACGCCCATGCCGGCAGGCAGTGCGCCGTCCCCGACCATGCCGCTCCCGGCAGGTGGGATCGCCGGGTCGCTGCTTTCGGCGGTGGTCGGCTTCGTCGGCGTGCTGACCTATTTCGTGATCCAGTCGGCGATCAACTACGGCACGCTCCAGGACCTGCGGGGCGACAGGCCGGCGGTCGCGCCCTGCATCGCGCGCGGGCTGGCGCTGCTGCCGCGGGTTTTCGTCGCCGCGCTGCTCCTGTTCGTGGCGATGTTCGCTTTGACCCTGCTCGTCGTGCTGGTGTGCTATCTGATCGCCGTCGGCATCGCCGCCACGACCGGCCATAACATCACCGTCGGCACGGTCTCGATCATGGCGGCCTTGGGCGTCATCGGGCTCGCGCTGTTCCTGTTCGTGACCCTGTGGGTGTTCGTGCCGTCGATCGTGGTGGAAGATGCCGGCCCGATCGGCTGCTTCCGCCGCAGCCGCGTTCTGACCAAGGGGCATCGCTGGGGCATCGTGGGCATCGCCGTGCTGGTCTTTCTCGCCAATTTCCTCTGCAGCATCGTGATCAGCCTCATCGGCCATTCCGGCGCGGTCGCGACCGCGGCGCTGCTCAATGTCGTGGTCGGGCTCGCCTTCACCGCGCTCTCCTCGGTGCTGACCGCCATCGGCTACTACGCGCTCCGCGCCGAGAAGGAAGGCTACGGCCTCGGCGACCTGGCCCGGGTCTTCGAATAGCGATCTTTAGTTTTTCGCCAGTTGAGAACGATTCGCAGCGATTCCGGCGAATCGCGATATTTAGTTTTTCTAAATATGACTAGCTGCGGTCGTGCTTGTCCTTGCGCCTTTTGCCGAACAGCATGCGCCGCTCGAGCTGGGCGCGCTGCGCGGCATAGAAGGCTTCGAGGAAGGCGGTCGCGTCGAAGCCGCGCTCCTCGAACGGGCCCTGGCTCTCGTCCGGCCAGCCGATCTTGGTGCGGATGCGCCTTGCGATCTCCTGGCGCGCGGCGAGGTTGCCGGCATCGGCGCGGCGCAGCACCGCCTCCAGGGTCTGCAGCTCGTAGACGCCGTAGAAGTCGAGCTGCGCCGGCGTGAAGCGGTAGCGCGCCTCGCGCGGCAGGTTGGTCTGCGCGGTCACCGGCACGCTGCTGCGTCCCTGGCCGGCGAGGTCGGGCAGCAGGGTCGCCTTGGGCGCGGTGATCACCAGCGTGCCCGCCACCATGTCGCCGACCCGCAGGCCGTCGCGGTTGAAGAGCGGCATCAGCGTGAAGATGCCGAGCCAGACCACCAGCAGCACGTTGGCGATGTCGCCGAACCCGGTGACGCCGGCGAAGATCAGCATGGTCATCGGGATGAAGACCTCGACCTCGCGCATCAGGTTGCGCACCACGATCGCCTCGGGCTTCAGCGGCCGGCCGTTGCGGTCGATCACCCGCAGGCCGAGCAGGCGCTTGCCCGGCGTCGCGCCCCGCAGGCGCAGCTCCGCATAGGGGAAGTAGAATACCCGCAGCAGGAAGAAGCCGAGGATGCCGATCACCACCGCCCAGATATGCAGCATGCCGCCGAGCAGCGCGAGCGCGATGCCGCCGGCGACGAGCACCAGGATGATGAACACCAGGTCCAGCATGAAGGCGGCCGCCCGCGAGCCGCGATCGGCGAGCTCCACGGTCAGCGGCACGCCTTCCGGGGTCAGGATCTGCCGCTGCCTCTTGCCGAGCGGCGGCGCCGCGCCGGCGTCACTCGTCGTCGCCGTCATCGCTCGCAGTGTCCGGCGGCAGGGGTTGCAGGAAGTACATGGTCCAGAACAGCAGCATCAGCCCGCCGATCGCGTAGCGCGCCCAGAGCGTCACCACGAGCTGGCGCGCATAGCCTTCGAGCGCGCCGGCGATCACGAACATGATGACGCAGCCGAGCGCGATCTGCCCGGCGACGCGCCCAGCCTCGGCGAGCGCCGTCATCCGCGAGACCGCGCCGGGAAAGAGGATCGCGCGCGCCAGGCCGAATCCCGCCCCGCCGCAGAGCGCCACCGCCAGCAGCTCGGTCGTGCCATGCACCGCCAGCCAGCCGCCGAGCTCGATGCCGAGCCCGTGGGTCTCGTAGAGCGCGATGAAGGCGCCGAGCATCAGCCCGTTCTGGATCAGCAGCAAGGCGGTCGGCAGCCCGAAGGCGAAACCCAGGGCGAAGCAGACCAGGCCGATCCCAGCATTATGCACGAACAGCCAGGAGGCGAAGACCGAGAGATAGTCGCCGGGCGGCGTCTCGGTCTCGTAGAGAAACTTGCGCAGCTCCTCGGTGGTCGCGGTCGGCACGCGGCCCTCGGCCATCTCGCCCGGCATCAGCGTGTAGTACCATTCCGGATTGGCATGGCAGAGGAAGTAGCCGGCGATCGCCGCGATCGCGGTCAGGCCGATCCCCAGCAGCACCGGCCCGCCGAGCTTGCGCACCGCGCGCGGAAAGCCGTGGCGCAGGAATGCCATCGCGACCGAGGCGAAGCTCGCCCGCGGTCCGTAGATCTGGAAATAGGCGCGGTTGGCCAGGCTCTCGAGATAGGCCAGCAGGCTCTGGTCCAGCGAGATCGAGCGCGCGACCGAGAGCGAGGAGAGCGCGCTGCGATAGAGCGCCGGGAGCCGGGTCAGCTCGTGCGGCGTCAAGGAACGCGGCGAGCCCCTGCGCAGCTTCTCCAGCAGCGCTTCGAGCTCACGCCAGGAGGGCTCGCGCTCGCGTCGGAACTGGGTGCTCTTGAGGACCGCGTTTTCCATCGGCGCATTAGACCTGAACGGGATGCGCCGGGAAAGAGGGCGCCCGCCGCGGCCATGGCAATGCCGCGGCGGGCACAGCCCTTACTTCTTGCCGAACTCCTGCTTGTACGAGGAGGTCTTCTTGGTTCCTTCCTCAGCCTTCTTCTTCGGCTTTTTCTTCTCGCGGGCGGACTTCTGCTCACCTTTGGCCATGGACGACTCCGTAAGCGATGTCAGACGCGCCGAGACTATACCGAACCGGGCTGCAATCCAATTGTCACCGTGCGGGTTTGCGCGCGGCGCATGCCCACCCCGGCGCCGGGAGGGGGCGCAATCCCCGCCGGGGACGCTATCTTCTTCCGGCACGGTCGGCCATAGGAGGCATAAGGTGATCCCGTTCTCGGTCCTCGACCTCTCGCCGATCTGCCAGAGCGGCACCGCCGCCGACGCTTTCCGCAACACCCTCGACCTCGCCCGGAACGTCGAGCGCCTGGGCTATGTCCGCTACTGGCTGGCCGAGCATCACAACATGCCGGGCATCGCCAGCGCCGCGACCGCGGTGGTGATCGGCCATGTGGCGGCCGGCACCAAGACCATCCGGGTCGGCTCGGGCGGCGTCATGCTGCCGAACCACGCGCCTCTGGTGATCGCCGAGCAGTTCGGCACTCTGGCCTCGCTCTTCCCGGGGCGGATCGATCTCGGCCTGGGGCGGGCGCCCGGCACCGACATGCGCACGGCCCGGGCCTTGCGCCGCAATCTCCAGGGCAGCGACGACACCTTCCCCCAGGACGTGATCGAGCTGATGAGCTATTTCAGCGCGCCGCCTGCCGATCAGCCGCATGTCATGGGCCAGCAGGTGCGCGCGGTGCCCGGCGCCGGCCTGGACGTGCCGATCTGGATCCTGGGCTCCAGCCTGTTCGGCGCCGAGCTCGCGGCCCAGCTCGGACTGCCGTTCGGCTTCGCCTCGCATTTCGCGCCGGATTACCTGATGCAGGCGCTGGACATCTACCGCACGCATTTCCGGCCTTCGGCGCAACTCGAGAAGCCGCATGCGATGGCCTGCATCGGCGTCTATGCCGCGGAGACCGAGCCCGAGGCGCGCCGGCTCTTCAGCTCGATCCAGCAGCAGTTCATCGCGCTGCGCCGCGGCTCGCCGGGACCCCTGCCGCCACCGCGCGCGATGGAGGGCTTCTGGTCGCCCCAGGAGCAGGCGATGGTGGAGCACAGCCTCATGTATTCCATGGTCGGCACCCGCGAAACCGTGCAGCGCCGCATCGCCGAGTTCCTCGACCGCACCAAGGTCGACGAGCTGATGATCACCGCGCAGATCTACGACCACGCCGCGCGAGTGCGGTCGTACGAGATCGCGGCCGAGGCGCGTGACGCGCTCGGCGCGCCCTTGACTCGTCATGCCCGGGCTTGACCCCGGGCATCTCGTTCAAACCGGAATGAGATTGCCGGGTCAAGCCCGGCAATGACGGTCTTTGCTAAATCATCTCCCGCTGCTTGATGGCGAGGTAGCGGTTGATGAGGTCGGTGCCGACGCGGTTGTAAGGCGCTTCCAGGCATTGCACCCCCAGCCGGCGCAGGCGTTCGAAGACGATCAGCCGCTCGCGGCGGAACTCCTCGGCGACCACCGAGCGCGCGACGGTTTCCATCGAGCCCGGAGTCGCGTCGGGCGACGCATCGACGATGGCGCGGAGCTCCGGGTCCTGCAGGGTCACGAACAGCACCAGGTGCCGCGTCGAGAGGCGGCCGAGATTATCGACCATCAGCTCGGCGGTGACGGTATCGATGAAGTCGGTGATCAGCACGATCAGCGAACGGCGGCGGAGCTGCTGCGACAGCAGCGTGAGGCCGAGGGTGAAATTGGTCTCCTCGGCCGCATAGTCGAGCTCGGCGGTCAGCCGCTGCAGCCGCGGGAAGCGATCGACGCCGCCCAGCGGCTCGGCGTACATCCGCACCTTGGAATCGAAGCCGAACAGGCCGACGCGGTCGCCGCCCTTGAGCGAGGCATAGCCGAGCAGGAGCCCGGCATTGATCGCATGGTCGAGCCGCGGCACGCCGCCGATCGGCTCACGCATCAGATGGCCGGTATCGATCGCGAGGATGATCTGGTGGTTGCGCTCGCTGCGGAACTCCTTGCAGACCAGGCGCAGATGCCGCGCCGAATGCTTCCAGTCGATCGCGCGGCGGTCGAAGCCGGGCTGGTAGTCGCGCAGCGCATCGAACTCCGACCCGTCGCCGAGCTGGCGCTGGTCCTTGATGCCGAAGATCGAATCCTGGCGCGCGAGCGCGATCGCCGCCGAGCGCACGGCGCGGATGTTGGGCACGACGCGCAAGGCAAGATCGAGCGGCCGCCTGGTCTGGATCCGCACCAGGCCATAGGGCCCGAGCCAGCGCAGCCACAGCGCGGTGAGCTTCGGGCTGCCGCGGCGGCTCGGCTTCACCGGCACCTCGGTCCGGACCGGCGCGTCGGGATCGGTCGGCACCAGGATCCGCTCCGGCATCGAGACCAGCGGATCGTGATCGATGGTCGCCTCGATCTCCTGCGGCATGCCGCGGCCGTCGGGCGCCAGGTCGAGGGCGATCGCGCTCGCCTCGCCGACATAGGCCATCTCCGGCAGCAATACGCGGTGCAGGATCCGCGAGGCCGGGATCGCCATCGCGGCATCGAGCAGCAGGGCGGCCAGCACCACGCCGAGATAGACCAGGCCCAGCGCCCAGAGACCCGGCGCGACGGCGGTCAGCAGCAGCGCCAGCAAAGGCGCTGCACCGATCAGGGCGACGGCGCGGGCGGTGGGTAGGATCATCAGCCCTTGCCTTACCGCGGCGCCGGCGTTGCGGCGACGATCTGGGCGATGATCTGGTCGAAGGTCAGCCCTTCGATCTCCGCGCCCGGTGAGAGCACGACGCGATGCCGGAGCACCGGCGTCGCGAGCTGTTTGACATCGTCGGGGATCACGTAGTCGCGGCCGTTGAGCGCCGCGAAAGCGCGCGCTGCCATGGCCAGCATGCTGGCGGCGCGCGGCGAGGCGCCGTATTGCAGCGACGGATGCTCGCGGGTGGCACGCACCAGATCGACCACGTAGCCGACGATCTCCGGCGAGAGGCGCACCGTCTCGATCGCATCGCGGCAGCGCTCGATCTCTTCCAGCGAGAAGACGGGAACGATGCCGAGCGTCTCGAGCTTCGGCATCGCGCCGTGGCGGCCGTGGCGCTCGACGATCGCGCGCTCCTCGTCGCGGCTGGGATAGGCGACCACGTGCTTGAACAGGAAGCGGTCGAGCTGGGCTTCGGGCAGCGGATAGGTGCCCTGCTGCTCGATCGGGTTCTGGGTGGCGATCACCATGAATCCGGCGCCGAGATCGTAGGTCGTGTTGTCGATCGTGACCTCGCGCTCCTGCATCGCCTGCAGGAGGGCCGCCTGGGTCTTGGGCGGCGTGCGGTTGATCTCGTCGGCCAGCAGCACTTGGGTGAAGATCGGACCCTTCACGAGCTGGAAGGTGTTGCTTTGGAAGTTGAAGAGATTGGTGCCGAGCACGTCGCCCGGCATCAGGTCGGGCGTGAACTGGACGCGGCCGAATTTCAGGTTCATCGCCGCGGCGAAGGCGCGGACCAGCAAGGTCTTCGCCGTGCCCGGCGCGCCTTCGAGCAGGATATGCCCGTCGGAGAACAGCGCCACCAGCAGCAGGTCGAGCGCGTCGTCCTGACCGACGATGACCTTGGCGACCTCGGCGCGCAGGCGCTCGGCGCCGGCCCGCAGGCCTTCCAGCGTCCCGTTCGCGGGCGCGGCGGTGTCACCGGCGGCGGGTGGTGACGGTTCCATTCAGGATCTCCTGTTTCCAGCGGTGAAGGTCGAGACTGAAGCGCAAGGCATGGGCGGCATCGAGCCGGTCTTCCTGGGCGAGCATCGACATCTCGTCGAGCATCGGTTTGACGCGGATGGCGAGCCCGCGATGCGCGGCGGCGCGGTCGAGCCAGGCGGCCTGTGCGAGCTCGTCGAGCCCCGGCGGCCCGTGCAGCTCGGCGATCGCATCGGCGAGCACCAGGCGACGATAGCCGATCAGCAGGTTGGACGCCGTCGTGCCCAGCCGCAGGAGCTGCGCGGCATTGCGCACCAGGGTCAGCTTGCCGGCCGCGAGGCCGACGGTCTCCGGCCGCGGCGCGCCGAACCGCGAGATGCCGGCCCAGACCAGCACCAGCAAGGCGGCGATGCCGGCGATGCCGACGGCGATGAAGGGCGGGTGCAGCAGCTCGCGCAGGAGGTTCGGCCGCTGCTCGAAGCCGTGCGCGGTCTCGTCGATGACCACCGTCCCGCCGGACGGCAGCATCGATTCGATCATGGAGACGGCGATGACGCCGTTATCGGCATCGTCGAGCCCGGCATTCGAGAGGATGTCCGGATCGGACAGGATCCAGAGGCGGTTGCCGTCCTTCCGGAGCTCGGAAAGCAGCGTGCCGTCCCGCGTTACCAGGAGCGAGCCGCTCTCGAGATCGTTGGGGATATCGACGTATTGCGGGTCCTGAATGACCAGCTTGCCGTGATAGCGTGAGGCGTCATGGTCGAGCTCGCCGCTCTGGCGCTCGATCCCGGCTCCGGGCAGCACGGCGCGGAGCACCCGATCGACGTCGGCCGGCGGCAGCAGGTCCATCCGGTCGATCCAGGTCGGCTTGTTGAAATCGGTGCGGCCCTCCCATTTGGGCAGCACCAGCAAGGCATGCGGCACGTCGCGCAACTGCGACAGGATCTCGTTTCCGGCTTTTGCGTCGGGCTCGATCAGCAGCAGAAGATTGTTGTCGCCGATACGGTCCAGGGTGCGGAAGCGGCTGACCTCGACCGGGATGCCGAGCTTGCGCAGGGTCTCGACGAAGGCGCGATGGCCGATCGCCGAGCGTGAGAAGCTGTTGGCATCCGTGGTCCAGGGCTCGCCCGACCCGTCGTCGAAGACCTGGAGATAGGTGCCGGCCAGGAAGGCGCCGAGGCCGACGACGATCAGCAGGATCAGCGTCAGGAGCCGGAACGGCCCGGCACTGGTGGCGCGCAGCGATTTGATGCCGACCGCCATGTCAGACCGACGCCGCCAGCACGCGCCGCGAGTTCTCGCGGCAGAGCTGATAGGTCGCGAGATTGGCGGTCTGCTCGCCGAAGAGGGTGATCTCCACCGCCGCGACCAGGCTGGCGAAGGCGGTGTTGGCCTCGCCCGGCAGCTTGGCGCGGCGCAGGATCTCGCGGCTGGTCAGCGAGGTCTGGAAGCCTTGCTCCAGCCGGCTGCGCAAGCGTTCCTGGACCAGCAGGAGCAGGTGGTGGATCGCCTCGCCGAAGGCGCCCTGCGCGGCCAGGGCATCGACCTCGTCGAAAGTATGGTCGCGCTCGGCCTCGTCGAGCGGCAGCGCATAGGTCGATGTTCCGGGCTCGGCCGCGGGCCGGTCGCGATCGGCCGGGTTGAGGCCGGCGCGGAAGCCGACATAGCGCGCCACCAGGACCAGCAGGCCGATGCCAATCAGGGCGAGGATCGCATAAGGCAGCCAGCCGAGGTTGAAATGGGCCATCGGCACCCGCTCCGGCTGCGGCTCCGGTTTCGGGACCGGCTGGTCGCGCTGGATATCCGGGGTCTCGGCCTGCGCGATGGTCTTGCGGATCGGGGCGTCGCGCTGGATGTCGTCGCCGCCGACGGCGGATTCGACCGCCTGTTTGGCGTCGTCCGCTCGGCTCGCCGTGCCCGGGAGAAGCAAGAGGCTGAGCGAAAGGGCGGCGGCCGGCAACAGCAGAAAAGCGGATGCGAATCCGCGCTTCAGGCCAGTCTCTTCCTTCGAACCCATCGCCCCGTCCAATTGCGCCCGTCTCCCGGGTCGCGCGAACAATAGCAGCGTAATACAAGCGGATCGAGGCCAAAGCATGGCAGGCGGGAGCCGCCCCGAAGGCCTGTGTTGAGCCCGCGGTTCCAGCAGTGTAGGAGCATTCGGAAAGAGGGATCGACCATGCCGGAATCGAGGACCATCTCCGTGACCGACCAGATCTCGATTCACGAGGACGAGATCGAGGAGAGCTTCATCCGCGCGAGCGGCGCGGGCGGACAGAACGTCAACAAGGTGTCGAGCGCGGTCCAGCTTCGGTTCAACGCGCGGCACTCGCCGTCGCTCCCCGATCGGGTGAAGGCGCGGCTGGAGGCGATCGCCGGCGCGCGGGCGACCAAGGACGGCGTGATCGTGCTGACCGCCAACCGCTTCCGCACTCAGGAGGCCAACCGCAAGGATGCGGTCGAGCGCCTGGTCGAGCTGATCCGGAAGGCGGCGTTCCAACCCAAGCGCCGGGTTGCGACCCGTCCCGGCAAAGGCGCCAAGGAGCGGCGCCTCGAAGGCAAGGCACGGCGCTCGGGCGTGAAGAAGCTGCGCGGGACGCGGCCGCGGGCGGAGGACTAAGCGCCGAACCGTTCGGCGACGTCGAAGGTGCTTTCCCAGCCGATGCGGTCGAAGTTCTCCGTGAGCCAGTTGTCCGCCGTCTCGTAGCCGAGGCGGTGCAGGTGCTCGAGGAAGGCGCGCTCGGTGTTCATCTTGCTGAGCGCGCCCAATTCGGCGAGCTCGACCTCGGCGCCGATCTCGTGGAAGCGGACCGCGATGTAGCGGTCGTCGGTCAGCTTGCCGCTCTCGACCAGGCGGCTGATCGCGGCGAAGCCGGCCATCTCGCGCACCAGGCTGGCGTTGAAGGTCATCTCGTTGATGCGGTTCAGGATGTCGCGCGCGGATTCCGGCACTTCAGGACGGTTCATCGGATTGATCTGCACGATCACCACGTCGCTGCTGGCGCATTCGTGGATCAGCGGATGGATCGCCGGGTTGCCGAGATAACCGCCGTCCCAATAATGCTCGCCGTCGATCTCGACCGCTTCGAACAGCAGCGGCAGGCAGGCGGAAGCCAGCAGCATCTTGGCCGTGATCTCGGGCGTGCGGAACAGGCGCGACTTGCAGGTCCTGACATTCGAGGCGGTGACGAACAGCTTCACCTCGGGATGGGCGCGCAGGTTCTCGAAATCGACCAGCTCGTCCAGGATGTCGCCCAGCGGATTGAGGCGCAGCGGATTGAACTGACGCGGCGACCAGAGCCGGGTCATGAAATCGACCATCATGAAGGTCGGGTCGCCATCGACCGCCCAGCCCTCGGATACTCCGGGGATGCCGCGCGGAAAGGTCCGGGGCAGGGGACAGAGCTGCGCCACGCGATCCCAGAAGGCGGCGAGCGCATCGATCGCGCCCTGGCGCTTGCCCTTCAGGAACCCATCGACGAAGACCGCGGCGTTCATGGCGCCGGCGCTGGTCCCGCTGATGCCGTCGATATAGATCCGGGGCTCGCTCATCAGCCGGTGCATGACGCCCCAGGTGAAGGCGCCGTGCGAGCCGCCGCCTTGCAAGGCGAGGCTGATATGCTTCACCCCCGGGCGCGAGGCCCGCGGCGCGCGGTTCGCATCGCGTTCGGCGCCGTCCGGCGGCGGTGGGAGCGTTCCGTCCAAGCCAATGCCTCGATCGACCAAGGGAGCCTGTCCCGATATGCAGGCATTCTGGTTGATTTTGCGTAAAGGCTGCCTCGACCCGGTGGTTAGTATCGAATTAACCATTACTTTCTAGGATGCGCCTGCGTTTGGCGGGGAAGGATGCAAGCTCTCGGCGGCACGATTCTCGACCTCTTGCAGAATGTCAGCCTGCTGGCCCTGGTGGCCGCGGGCTATTCGGCATTGCGGCGGCATGCGGCCGCGATGCCGGTGGCCGGGATGTCGGTGGCGATCGGCATCCTGTTCGGCCTGGGCGCGGTGCTTTCCATCGCCTTCCGCATCGAGGTGATGCCCGGCGTCTACGTGGACGGACGGAACATCATGACCTCGCTGGTCCCGGTATTCGGCGGGCCGGTCGCGACCCTGGCGACCCTGGTCGTCACGGCGGCCTATCGGCTGTGGATCGGCGGCGCGGGCACGGCGTCCGGCATCGCGGCGGCGCTAAGCGCGGCGCTGGCGGGCCTTGTCTTTGCGGCATTGCGGCGGCGCTACAACGTCTCCCTGGGCGCACTGGTCCTGTCGGGATTCGGCGCGGCGGTCGCGCTGGTCGGCACAGCCCTGTTCGCCCTGCTCCATCCGGAAGGCTCCCAGGAATCGGTCGTCGCCGTGGCCGTCCCGCTCCTGCTCGTGACGCCGCTCGGCACGGCGCTGTTCGGACTGGCGCTCGAGGCCGAGGACGAACGGCGCGCGCTGCAGCAGAAGCATGGCGAGCAGGCGATGCTGCTCGAGGCGATCTTCCGCTCGGTCGGCAAGGGCCTGCTCGTCGCCGACCAGGAGGGGCGGATCCTGATGACCAATCCGACCGCGCGTGCCTTATCCGCCGTCGCGGCGAAGTCCGAGGGCGGAACGGCGCGTGTCGGCGAGGCCGTGGCGCGTCGTCTCGACGGTGTGACGCCGATGCCGGTTGACGACATGCCCATGATCCGCGCCTTGCGCGGCGAGGCCAGCGACGACGTCGAGATGATGATCGCCGGTCCCGACGGCAAATACCGCCCGGTGAACGTGACCGGGCGCCCGCTGGTCGATGCCGCCGGCAACCGCCGGGGCGGCGTGATCGCCTTTCGCGACATCAGCCG
>DASZYM010000548.1:0-5070 GCA_035545355.1 Dongiaceae bacterium | reverse complement strand
CAGGTCGAGAACGACCGCGTCATCGTCACCGAGTGGCGCTTCGCCCCGGGCGCCGAGACCGGCTGGCACCGCCACGGCCATGACTATGTCGTCGTGCCGCTCCTGACCGGCAAGCTCAAGATCGACGACGGGAAGCAGGAGCATATCGCCGACCTGAAGGCCGGCGGCTCCTACGCGCGATCCGTCGGCGTCGAACACAACGTCATCAATGCCAACGACTTCGAGTTCGCCTTTGTCGAAATCGAAATCAAGGCCTGAACGCGGCAAGCCCCGCGCCGAACCCGCGGCGCGGGAGACCGGCCACAAGAAGCGGAAGAAGGATGCGCCCTTCCCCAGCAAGGAAGAGGTGCTGAACTTCATCCGCGGAAGCGAGACGCCGGTCGGCAAGCGCGAGATCGCCCGCGCCTTCCAGCTCAAGGGCTCCGACCGCATCCCGCTCAAGGCGCTGTTGAAGGAGCTGGAGCGCGAAGGCGCCGTCGATCGCGGCCGCGGCCGCCGGCTCGGCGCCGCCGGCGAGCTGCCCGAGGTCACCGTCGTGCAGATCATCGGCCCGGACGAGGACGGCGATCTTTGGGCGCGGCCGGTCAATATCCGTCCCGACGATGCCGAGCCGCGTATCCTGGTGATCGAGGAGAAGCGCGCCGCGCGCCCGACGCCCGGTGCCCGCGAGCAAGGCGCGCTCGGCCCTGGCGACCGCGTGCTGGTGCGCCTGCGGCGGGTCGATGCCGACGAATACGAGGCGCGGCCGATCCGCAAGCTGGAGAGCCGCGCCGCCCGGGTCGTCGGCCTGGTCGCCCGGGCCGGCGACGGCAGCCTCCGGATCGCGCCGGCGGATCGCCGCATCCGCACCGAGTTCATCGTCGATGGGCGCAGCATCCACGGCGTCCAAGCGGGCGAGATCGTGGTCGCCGAAGTCGAGCCCGGTCGACCGATGGGCGCGCCCCGCGCCCGCATCGTCGAGCGCCTGGGCAGAACCGGCGAGGCGCGCTCGGTCAGCCTCATCTCCATCGCCGCCCACGGCATTCCCGCCGAGTTCCCGCCGGCGGCGGTCGCCGAGGCCGAAGCCGCGGGGCCGGCGACGCTCGGCAACCGCACCGATCTGCGCAACATCCCGCTGGTCACCATCGACGGCGAGGATGCGCGCGACTTCGACGATGCGGTCCATGCCGAGGCCGATACCGACCCGAAGAATCCCGGCGGCTGGAAGCTGCTGGTCGCGATCGCCGATGTCGCCTATTACGTCCGACCCGGCGATGCTTTGGACAAGTCGGCGCGCGAGCGCGGCAACTCGGTCTATTTCCCCGACCGCGTCGTGCCGATGCTGCCGGAAGAGCTCTCCAACGGCTGGTGCTCGCTGAAGCCCGACGAGGACCGGCCGGTGATGGCGGTCGAGATCGTGATCGACGCCAACGGCCGGAAGAAGCGCCATCATTTCCTCCGCGGCCTGATGCGCTCCGCCGCGCGCCTGACCTATGAGCGCGCGCAAGCCGCGATCGACGGCCGCACCGATGCCGTGACGGCCCTGCTGCTGGAGCCGGTGATCAAGCCGCTCTATGGCGCCTATCGCGCGTTGATGCAGGCGCGGCAAGCGCGCGGCACCCTGGAGCTCGATCTTCCCGAGCGCCGCGTCCATATCGACAAGAACGGCGAGGTCCTCAAGATCGAGGCCCGCGAGCGCCTCGACTCCCATCGCCTGATCGAGGAGTTCATGATCGCCGCCAATGTCGCGGCGGCCGAAGCCTTGGAGAAACGGCGCTGGCCCTGCATGTACCGCGTGCACGACCAGCCCGATCCCGCGCGCGTCGAGGCGTTGCGCGAGTTCCTCGACGGGCTCGATCTCCATCTGCCGCGCGGCCAGGTGATCCGCCCGGCGCATTTCACCCGATTGCTGGAGAAGGCCGCGAAGACGCCCTATGCCGACATGATCAACAGCCTGGTGCTGCGCGCGCAGTCGCAGGCCGTGTACGCGCCGGAAAATCTCGGCCATTTCGGCCTGGCCTTGAGCCGCTATGCGCATTTCACCTCGCCGATCCGCCGCTATGCCGATCTGCTGGTGCATCGCGCCCTGATCGCCGCTTACGGCTTCGGTGATGACGGCATCCCGCGCGAGGTGCACGGCTTCAAGGAAACCGGCGACCATATCAGCGCCACCGAGCGTCGCGCCGCGGCGGCCGAGCGCGAGGCGGTCGACCGCTACACCGCCGCCTTCCTCGCGCGCCGCACCGGCGAGCTCTTCGGCGGGCGCATCTCCGGCGTCATCCGCGCCGGCCTGTTCGTGCAACTGGACGAGACCGGGGCCGACGGCATCGTGCCGGTCTCCTCGCTGCCCAACGATTTCTACGATCACGACGAGAAGCGCCACGCTTTGGTCGGGCGGCGCTGGGGCCAGGTCTATCGGCTGGGCGACCGGGTCCAGGTCCGGCTGGTCTCCGCCCAGCCCCTGACCGGCGGCCTCACCTTCGAACTGGTGGAAGGCGGCGGCCAGGAACAAGTTCCGCCGGCATCGCGCGGCAAGGGCCGGCCCAAGCCGGCTTCGGCCAGAAAAAAGTCCGCGCTGCCGCCCCGCGGTCGGCGACGCCGCCGCTGACCTGTGGCGCAAATGCTGCAGTGCCGTGATATTTCGGCGCATGAATGGAACCTTAATCTTTCCTCAACAGCTCTTCCCCTTTGATTTCACGGGATTAGCGGCCGCATTCCCGGCCAGATAGGCACTGGCGAGAGCCTGTGTTTCTGTTAAAGTTAACGCGACTGGCCGGACACGCTACGGATGGGACGATGTCCCTGTGTTCCCTTTCCGGGAGTATCTGGGCCTACAGGATTGCGGATGCCTGAAGTGTCATTGATGCGCCTAACCGGCACCGGGAGGTTCCCCGGCATCCCGGCTTGGCTGCCGTTGCTCGCGGCCGCGGCGCTTTCGCTGTCCGGTTGTTCGAGCTCCGGCCCGCTGACCCCGGTCGAGGCCTCGCGCCAGCTCGACCACGACATGTTCGTCACCGGGCTCGAGGACATCGACCAAGTCTACATCACCCAGCCCAATATCCCGGCGATGGCCATGGCCGGGATGCAGCAGCTTTCGACGCTCGATCCGGACGTCGCCGCGCGGCGCGAAGGCGACACGGTCGAGCTGCTGATCAAGAACCGTCCGGTCGAGAGCATCGCTGTCAGCGACAGCATGGACGCCAAGCACTGGGGCGAGGTCACCGCCGACGTGCTCGACACCGCCCGCGACGATTCCGAGAAGATCGGCAAGGTGCCGAGCGAGAAGCTCTACGAGACCATGTTCTCCGGCGTGATCGGCAAGCTCGACGCCTTCTCGCGCTATTCCGGCGCGGCGGCGGCGCGGGAGAACCAGGCCTCGCGCGAGGGCTTCGGCGGCATCGGCGTCCGCATCTCGGTCGAGGACAACCAGGTCAAGGTTGTCTCGGTGATGCATTACACGCCGGCCGATCGGCTGGGCGTGCGCTCCGATGACGTCGTGCTGATGATCGACGGCGCCACCACCGAAGGCATGTCGCAGCAGGACGTGGTCGACAAGCTGCGCGGGCCGGTCGGCAGCCGCGTCACGCTGACCTTGAAACGCCGCGGCCAGGACGATCCGATCGAAGTCTCCCTGATCCGCGCCCATGTGGTGCCGGAAACGGTCGCCTATCAGC
This sequence comes from Dongiaceae bacterium, assembly GCA_035545355.1. Lineage (GTDB taxonomy): Bacteria > Pseudomonadota > Alphaproteobacteria > Dongiales > Dongiaceae > Dongia. The sequence continues at coordinate 1,417 of DASZYM010000548.1, read as the reverse complement.
GCCAGGGCGACGTCGCCTATTTCCGGGTCTACGGTTTCAACGCTGAAACCACCGACAGCCTGCGCCGCGCGATCCGCGACGCCCAGGCCGAGATCGGCGAGGATCTCCGCGGCTACATCCTCGATCTCCGCGGCAATCCGGGCGGCCTGCTCAACCAGGCGGTCTCGATGTCGAACCTGTTCCTGAACCACGGCCGCATCGTCTCGACCCTCGGCCGGCACCCGGACAGCCATCAGTTCTTCGAGGCGACCGAGGGCGACATCACCGACGGCAAGCCGGTCGTGGTCCTGATCGACGGCAATTCCGCCTCCGCTGCCGAGATCGTCGCCGCGGCGCTGCAGGACAACGAGCGCGCGGTGCTGGTCGGCTCCAACTCTTACGGCAAGGGCACGGTGCAGACCATCCTGCCGATGCCGAACAAGGGCGAGATCACCTTGACCTGGGCGCGCTTCCACGCACCCTCGGGCTACAGCCTGCATCATCTCGGCGTGCTGCCCACCGTCTGCACCGTCGGCCAGCACGATGCCGGCCAGCTCATCGCGGCATTGGCCGCCGGCGAGCTGCAGCAGGTGCCGACCGGCAAGCGCAATGCCGTGCGGCCCGACGACATCGCCGGCATGGATGCCCTGCGACGCACCTGCCCGGCGCGGCACGACACCGATCCGATCGACCTCGAAACCGCGATCCGGATCCTCAACCGCCCGACCCTCTTCGCCGACGCCTTGCACCTGGCGCAGCCGCCGATCCAATCGGCCAGCGAGAACTCCCAGCAGGACGAATTGTCCGTGTTGCCGTAGTTCGGCATCCGCTTTGACTCCGACATGACCGAACGAAAATCTCCCGTCAGGCCGGTCGATGCCGCCGGCCTTGTCCTGATCCGCCGCGGCAAGGGCGGGGAGCCCGAGATCCTGCTCGGCCGCCGCCATACCAAGGCGGGGTTCCTGCCCGACATCTATGTCGTGCCGGGCGGCCGGGTCGATCCCGCCGACAGCGCGCCCAGCGGCTTTGCCGAGAGCCTCCATCCCGCGGTCGAGTCGGCGCTGCAAAGCGGCGGCAGCCGGCGTCCGCCCCTCGCCTTTCCCCGCGCCGCCTTGCGCGAGACCTTGGAGGAGACCGGCCTGCTGGTCGGCGCCGCCGGCAAGCCGCACTCCGAATCCCCCGACCCGACCTGGCGCGCCTATCGGGAGGCCGGCCTCGCGCCGCCTTTCGGCACGATCGACTTCATCTGCCGGGCGATCACCCCGGTCACCTCGCGGCGGCGCTACAACACCCGCTTCTTCCTGGCCGACGGCGATCAGGCCCATGGCGCGATCCGCGGCGACGGCGAGCTGGAGGATCTGGGCTGGCGCCCGGCCTCCGGGCTCGACGGGCTCAACATCGTGGATGTCACTCAATATGTGCTGGAGGAAGCCCTGCG
>DASZYM010000547.1:0-5779 GCA_035545355.1 Dongiaceae bacterium | reverse complement strand
CATGGCCTTCGGCCTCAAATTCGCGAAGACCAACAAGCAGGAGACCGACCGGCGCGTGCGCCAGGCGGCGGAGATCCTGCAATTGACGCCCTATCTCGAGCGCAAGCCCCGCGATCTTTCCGGCGGCCAGCGCCAGCGCGTCGCGATCGGCCGCGCCATCGTGCGCGAGCCCTCGGTCTTCCTGTTCGACGAGCCGCTCTCCAACCTCGACGCCGCCCTGCGCATCAATACCCGGATCGAGATCGCCAAGCTGCACCGGTCGCTCAATGCGACCACGATCTACGTCACCCATGACCAGGTCGAGGCGATGACCCTGGCGACCAAGATCGTGGTGCTGAACCAGGGCCGGGTCGAGCAGGTCGGGGCACCGTTGGAGCTCTATCATCATCCGCAGAACCAGTTCGTCGCCGGCTTCATCGGCTCGCCGAAGATGAACTTCGTGAAGGGCAAAGTGCTTTCCGTCGATGCCCGCGGCGTCACCGTCGATTACGGCGAGGCGAAGCCGGTTGCCGTTCCGGTCGGCGGCGGCATCGCCCAGGTAGGCGACACGGTGACACTCGGCATCAGGCCCGAACATCTCGGCGAAGGCGCCGGTTTCGGTCTGCCCCTCACCGGCACCGTCGAAGCGGTCGAGCTGCTCGGCGAGGCGAGCTTCGTTCACGTCCGCCGGGATGACGGAACGGCATTGATCGCGCGCTCGCCCGGCGATACCCAGGCGAAGATCGGGAGCAAGATCACGGTTTCGACCGGCGCCGATCACATGCATCTGTTCGACACGAGCGGCCAAGCCTTTCCCCGCCACAGCAAGGCCGACGCGGCGTAGGAGAACCCGTTTTACCCCGTCACCCCAGCTTCCGGGCGATCGCGTCGAAGGCGGTGAGCAGCAGGTGGTCGAGCTTGTCGTCCAGCGGCAGAGGCTGCGAGGACAGTTTCGCGATCACCACCTCGGAAGTCGGATCGACATAGATCCACTGGCCGTGGATGCCGATCGCGCAGAAGGCGTCGCGGTCGTTGCCGAGATTGTACCACTTGCCGCGATAGCGCCCGCCCGGGATGAGCTTGGCGAGATCGCCCGCCGCCCAGGCCGCGGGATCGCCCTTGGTGCGGATGTCGTCGATCCACCAGTCGGGCACGACCTGCGTGTCGCCGACCTTGCCGCGGTTCCTCACCAGCTCGCCGAAGCGCGCCAGGTCACGTAAGGTGGTGCAGATGCCGCCGGCGCTGCGCGGCGCGCCGTTGCGGTCGACGGTGATATAGGCGTCGAACTCGGTGCCGAGCTTGCGCCAGATCGCATCGCTCAGCAGGTTCGCATAGGCCTTGCCGCTCGCCCGTTCCAGGATCCAGCCGAGGAGATCGGAGTTCGGCGAGACGTAGTGGAAGATCTTGCCATGCGGCCCCGGCCCGCGGCGTATCGTCGTCAGGAAGCTCCTGAGGTCTCCCGGCCTCATCCCGTCCGGCACCGGGTTCCAGGCGGTCGCCACGCGATAGCGCGCGAAATCGCCCTGGGCGTCGAGATAGTCCTCGATGAAATTGACGCTGACCGTCATGTCCAGCACATGGCGCACGGTGCAATCGCCGCCATAGGCGGAATCCGCCACTTCGGGGATGTACTTGGAGACCGGCGCGTCGGGATCGAGCCGGCCGTCGCCGATCACCACGCCGGCGAGCACGGCCGAGATCGACTTGCTGACCGAGAACACGATATGCGGGATCTCGGGCCGCAAACCCGAGTCATACCACTCCATCAACGCCTGACCGCCTTGCATCACGAGGAACCCGTCGGTCCAGGTGCCGGCCAGCATCTCGTGGATGGTCCAGTCCTTGCCGTCCGGGCCCTTGAAGCCGAGCCGCTCGATCGCCGCCGGACGCAGCGGGATCCGGTCCACCAGCCGCTCGCTGCGGTAGATGGCGGCGGTCGGGACGATCTCGCGAACGTGATGAAAGGACCAGCGGTTGAACGGCGGCAGGCGCCAGTTGGAGAGGGTGACCTGGCCCTCATTGGGGGCCGGGAATTCCTCCATGATGCGTGGTTCGCCCAAGGCGGGAAACTCCAGAATCGAGTTACGGAACTTGAGCATAGCAGTCTCGTCAAACCGCCCGGAAGGGAGGATCCGCGAATCCTCCCAGTGCGAACGGGATCGCGGCGGCTCTGTTCCGCAACCGGCTGACTATTTTAGATCGGATTCGCCGCGAAATGTCGGCATTCGCCAGGGCTGCCGCGAGCGGCTAGAATGCCGGCGGGGACTAGGCGAATGCCGGAGGGGAAATGCAGCCGGACGTCGTCGGCTTCTTCGACGAGGAGACCTTCACCGTCAGCTATCTGGTCGCCGACCCCGTCTCGCGCAACTGCGCGATCATCGACAGCGTGCTCGATTTCGATCCCGTCTCCGGCCGTACCGCGCATCGTTCCGCCGACCGGCTGCTGGCCCATGTCGCGACCCAGCGTCTCAAGGTCGAATGGGTCTTGGAGACCCATGTCCATGCCGACCATCTGAGCGCCTGCGGCTATCTCAAGGCCAAATACGGCGCGCCGCTCGGGATCGGCGTGCATGTCGCAACGGTGCAGCGCACCTTCGGCGCCATCTTCGACGCCGGAGCCGACATCGCCCGCGACGGCAGCCAGTTCGACCGCCTGTTCCGGGACGACGACACCTTTCCCATCGGCGACCTGACGGCGCGGGTGATGCACACGCCCGGCCATACGCCGGCCTGCATCAGCTATGTGATCGGCGATGCGGTCTTCGTCGGCGACACCTTGTTCATGCCGGATTACGGCACCGCGCGCTGCGACTTTCCCGGCGGCGATGCGGCGCAGCTCTATCGCTCGATCCGGCGCATCTTCGATCTCCCGCCCGAGACGCGCATGTTCCTCTGCCACGACTACAAGGCGCCCGGCCGCGACGCCTATGTCTGGCAGACCACCATCGGCGAGCAGCGCGCCAAGAACGTCCATATCCATGACGGCATCACCGAGGCCGAGTTCGTCGCCATGCGCACCGAACGCGACAAGAAGCTCTCGATGCCGAAGCTGATCCTGCCCGCGGTGCAGGTGAACATGGACGCCGGAAGGCTGCCGAAGTTCCTGAAGATCCCGGTGGACGCGTTCTAGCGCGCTGTCGCGCGGCCTTCGACGGCGCCCAGCACGGCGTCGATGCGGTTGCGGGCGAGCTCGCAGTCGCGCTTGCTGCCGGCCAGGAAGAGGCGCCCGGTGGCGCCGATCATCTGCACATCGACCAAGGTGATGCCGGGCGCCGCCTTTTCCGCTTCGTTGGCGGCGACCGTCGCAAACAGCGCGGGCTCCAGTTCGTAGAGCAGCAGCGACTGTCCCGGCAGCAGCATCGAGGCCTCGCGGGTACGGTTGAGGATGATCGCGTGCTGGTCGGCGACATTCTCGATGATGTCGGCGAAATGGGTGCGCGGCTTCAATTGATCGGCCGCCTTGCGTCCGATCCCGTCCAGCACCACGTCGCCGACCCGCTTCAACGCGTCGAGATCGGGCGAATGCAGCTCGATCAGGCCGAACTGCCGCTCGACATAGAGCAGTCCGGGTTCCATGTCGGGCGCGCTCTTGAGCGCCAGATCGCAGATCCGATGGATCGCCAAGGCCGGCGCGACCTCGATGATCAGGCTGTGCTCGCCCTCCAGCGGCGGATAGCCACGCGCCCGCATCGGCGTCGACATATAGGCCGCGAACTGCCGCGCCAGGCTCTCGATCAGCAGGTAGACCCGCAGTTCCGTCATGTACTCAGACTCGCCACCCCACAGTTCGTCATCCCGGCACTTGGTGCCAGGATCCACGCCTTTCTTCGAGACTCAAGGCGTGGATCCCGCGACCTAGTTGCGGGATGACGGTTCTAGCGAGCCGTCACTTCGCGGTCGCGGTCGAGAAGTGCTTGGCGAGGTCCGGATGCGGCCGCGGGATGACGTGCACCGAGACCAGCTTGCCGACGCTGTTCGCGGCCTCGCTGCCGGCTTCGGTCGCGGCCTTCACCGCGCCGACATCGCCGTTGATGATGACGGCGACCAGGCCGTCGCCCACTTCCTCGCGCCCGACGATGGTCACGTTGGCGGCCTTCACCATGGCATCGGCCGCGGCCAAGGCCGCGACGAAACCGTGGGTCTCGATCATTCCGATAGCATTGGACATGGGTATCTCTCCGTTGGTTGATCCGAATTACTTCTTCGCCGCGGCCTTGGTCTGTTGGTCGAGCGAGCCGATGATCAGGGCGTCGATCGGGATCTTCCCGCCGCCGAGCCAGGAAGCCGCGGTCGAGCCGGTGACCACCATCACCTCCTCGCCCTCGCCGCAGCCCAGGACATCGAAGGCCATGATGCGGCCGCCGCTCGCGATCTCGACTTCGAGGAAGGCGCCGGACGGGATATGCTCGATGCGCTTGGTCGCCCAAAAGCGGCCGACCACGTGTCCACGGATCATGGCTTCATCCTCTCGATGGTGATGCCGAGACTGCCGGCCTTGTCCCGCGCCAGCGGCGTGACACTGACCTCAGGCCCGATCTGCAGGCGCTGGGTGCCGCGCGGCAGCTTGATGAGCGCGCTCTCGGTGACCACGCCTTTGTCGATCCGCGCCGATCCGCCGGAGGACGGCGCGGTACTCAGGGCCGTACTCGGCCCGCCGTTGAGCCTGAACGGGTACTGGCCCTGAGCGATTTTCTTCTGCACGCCGGGATCTGCGGCCAGTGCCAGCACCTGTCTGGCGAAAGCCGCAAGATCCGCGTCATTGGCGATGCGCACGCGATGCTCGGCCGGTGGGCCGGCCGACGCGCGTTCGGCCTTCGCCGCGGCGAGCTCGGTCGCGATGACATCGCGGATCAAGGCACGGAGTTCGTTGCCGTCCAGCATACTCAACCTTCCAGCGACCGGATCGCCTGCTCGGCGGCCCGGGCGCCCATGCGCACATCGGATTCCTCACCGGACAAATAGACCCGTCCGGTCGCGCCGATCATGCGGTAATCGACGATCTTGATCTCCGCCGCCTTCTCCGCCTCGTTGGCGGCGAGGATCGCGTAAGAGGCGGGCTGCATCTCCAGCACGAAGAGCGATTCCCCCGGCAGGATCATCGAGCCCATCTTGTTGCGGTTGATCAGGAAAGCGTGCACCGGGTCGACCCGTGTGACGATCTGCGCCGCCAGCACCTGCGGCTTCATCGCCTTGCTCTCGTCCGTCTCCAATTCGTCGAGCACCGCCTGTGCGGCGGCCTTCACCGAGGAGGTGGAGCGAGAATGGAACTCGAGATAGCCGAACTGCCGCTCCACCACCAGGATGCCGCCGCCGACATCGGCATGCTTCAGCGCCACGTCGGTCAAGGGCTCGATGTCGAGGCCGGGCGCCACCTCGATGATCTGTGCCGCCATGTTGGTGCGCGGCAGCCGGCCGCGCATCCAGCTCGCCATGTAGCAGAGCGTCTGCGGCTGCATCTGGTCGATGAAGATGAAGGAACGCAAATCCGCCACGGCTATTTCCTCAGCGCCGCGCGGAGCTCTTCGAGCACCATGCGGCGGATTTCTTCGCGCAATGCCGCGACGTCGTCCTTGCCGCCCGCGGCGGGCCGATGCTGCTCGGCGCCTTCCTGCAATACGCCGAGCGACATCGGCGCTTCGCGGCCGAGGATCGTGCTCGCCGGGAAGGACAGGTCCAGCCCGTCGAAGCTGTCGAACCTCTCGCCGGCATCGTCGTTATAGGCGATGCGGGTCCAGTTCACGAGGTGCCCGGGCTCGATGTTCTCGCCGATCGCCGAGCGGCCGAAGAAGCCGGTGCCGAT
>DASZYM010000546.1:0-3029 GCA_035545355.1 Dongiaceae bacterium | reverse complement strand
CCGCGCAGGATCATGATCGGCTGGGTCTCGGTGAGGTTGAGATCGAACTGCCGTTCGATCGCCCTCATGTCGCCCTCGGCTATGGCATGGCTCAAGTCGTCGAGCTGCACGTCGTTCGACGTGCCGATCGAGGCCGTCGCGTCTTCGAGCTCGATCTTCGGCACATCGCCGGCATAGAGGATCAGCTTCTCGATCTCGGAGCGCGTGGTGCCGCGATCGGCCCCCAGCGACTGTTCCAGGAAGGCCAAGGCCGCCGGCGAGGCGCTCTTGCCGGCCGCCGAGAGCTGCGCCTCGATGATGCCGCGCAGATCGCCGGCATTGTCGTGGTAGCAGGCGATCGCCGCCGCATGCGGCGTCGCCTCGAACAGCTTGCGCAAAGCCGCGCGCCCCGGCAGGTCGCCCGCCTCGAACACGACCAGCGCGTTCTTGGAATCGGTGTGTCCGTCGAGAAAGGCCTCGACCGGCCCGGCAAGCCCGTCGGTCGTGTTGTTCACCCGCACCGCGCGGCGCCCACCCATCATGGAGATGGCGCCCGCCTCGTCCGCCAGCCGCGCCGGATCGCCGCGCAATTCGTCGGCATTGATCTCGGCGATGCGGAACGGATCGTCGCTGCTGCCCGCGGTCGCCTTCACCAGCGCGTTCACGCGCTCGCGCACCAGTCCCTCATCCGGCCCGAACACCAGCACCGCCGCCACTTTGTCCGCGGGCGATTTCAGGTAGGCATCGAGCTGTCGACGATCCCATTTCATGGACGTGATGGTGCCCGATTCTTGCAGCCTCGTCATGCCCGTCTAACGACAGACCGTCACCCCCGGACTTGATCCGGGGGTCTGGTGCCGCGTGTCACTCGGATGGAGACCCCCGGGTCAAGCCCGGGGGTGACGAATTGCCAAAGACGTCAGGCGACGATATTCACGATGCGGTTCGGCACGACGACGATCTTCTTCGGCGCCTTGCCTTCCAGCGCGCGCTGCACCGCGACCTCGTCCAATGCGGCCTTCTCCGCCACCGCCTTGTCGCAGTCGCGGGGGAGCTGGATGGTCGCGCGCAGCTTGCCGTTGACCTGTACGGCGACCGTCGCCTGGTCGTCGATCACCAGGTTGGGATCGGCTTGCGGCCAGGCGGTCTCGACCAGCAGCGTCTTGTGGCCCAGCGTCTGCCAGATCTCCTCGGCGAGATGCGGCATCATCGGGCCGATCAGCAGCGCCAGAGTGTCCAGCGCCTCCTTGCGCGCCCAAAGCCCGCCGGCATCCCGCAGAGCTTCCGGCTTCACCTCGGCCAAGGCATTGGCGAATTTGTAGATCGCCGCGACGCCGCTGTTGAAGCTGAACTTCTCGATCGTCTCGGTCACCTGCGCGACGGTCTTGTGCGTCGCGCGGCGCAAAGCCAGCGCGTCCGGGGCGAAGTTGCTCGGCGGCGCGCCCATCTCGTCGGTCAGCGCCGGGAAGGATTCGATCCAGCTCTCGGCGATGCGCCACAGGCGCTGGGTGAAGCGCCAGGCGCCCTCGACGCCGGCATCGGTCCATTCCATGTCGCGCTCGGGCGGGCTGTCCGACATCACGAACCAGCGCGCGGTGTCGGCGCCGTAGGTCTCGATGATGCGCGCCGGCGGCACGACATTCTTCTTCGACTTCGACATCACCTCTTTGCGGCCGACCTCGATCGGCTGGCCGGACTTCACATGGACCGCGCTGCCGTCGGCGCGCTTCTCCACCTCTTCCGGGTAGAGCCACTTGCCTTCGTGATCCTTGTAGGATTCGTGCAGCACCATGCCCTGGGTGAAGAGGCCGGCGAAGGGCTCGTCCAGCGTCACATGCCCGGTGCGCTTCATCGCCCGGGTGAAGAAGCGCGAATAGAGCAGATGCAGGATCGCGTGCTCGACGCCGCCGATATACTGATCGACCGGCAGCCAGTAATCGACCGCGTCCTTCTCCACCGGCACCTCGGCCCGCGGCGAGCAGAACCGTGCGAAGTACCAGGAGGAATCGACGAAGGTGTCGAACGTGTCGGTCTCGCGCCGCGCGCTGGCGCCGCAGCGCGGGCAGTTCACATGCTTCCAGGTCGGATGCCGGTCCAGCGGATTGCCCGGCTGGTCGAAGGTCACGTCGTCGGGCAGCAGCACCGGCAGGTCCGACTTCGGCACCGGCACCGCGCCGCATGTCTCGCAATGGATGATCGGGATCGGGCAGCCCCAGTAACGCTGCCGGCTCACCAGCCAGTCGCGCAGGCGGAAGATCGTCGTCGGCTCGCCGTCGCCCTGCTCCTTCAGCCTGGCGCCGGCCTTCCGTTTCGCCTCCTCGACGTCGAGCCCGTTCAGGAAGTCGGAATTGTAGATCGACCCGTCCTCGGTATAGGCGACATCGCCCACCGCAAAGGTCTTCGGATCCTCGTCCGCCGGCAGCACTACCGGCGTCACGGTGAGCCCGTATTTGCGCGCGAAGTCGAGGTCGCGCTGGTCATGCGCCGGGCAGCCGAAGATGGCGCCGGTGCCGTATTCCATCAGCACGAAATTGGCGATATAGACCGGCAGGCGCTTATCCTTGATGAACGGATGCGCCGCTTCGAGCCCGGTGTTGAAGCCGCGCTTCTCCTGCGCCTCGATCGCCGCTTCCGATGTTCCGGCGGCGCGGCATTCGGCGATGAACGCCGCCGCCTTCGGATCCTTCTTTGCCGCCTCTTCCGCCAGCGGATGATCCGGCGAGACCGCCATGAACGAGGCGCCGAACAAGGTGTCCGGCCGGGTCGTGAAGATCGTCAGGCGCCCCTCTGGTTTACCGGCGTCGCGGCCAAGCAGCTTGAACCGCACATAGGCGCCGGTCGATTTGCCGATCCAGTTCTCTTGCATCAGCCGGACCTTCTCCGGCCAGCGGTCGAGACCCTTCAGCGCGTCCAGCAATTCGTCGGCATAGGCGGTGATCTTCAGGAACCACTGGCTGAGCTTCTTCTTCTCGACCGGCGCGCCGGAGCGCCAGCCCTTGCCGTCGATCACCTGCTCGTTGGCGAGCACGGTGTGGTCCACCGGATCCCAG
>DASZYM010000545.1:0-11731 GCA_035545355.1 Dongiaceae bacterium | reverse complement strand
CCGGCCAATATCCTGCTGGTGAAGAACCTGGACGCCCAGGGTTTCTATTGGGGCTCCTATCGCCGGCGCCGGCCGGACCTGATCGCGCAAGGCTTCGCGGAGCTCGGCCGGTTCCACGCTGCCGGGCGCCTGAAGCCGCATATCTCGCATCATTTCGACCTCGCGGATTTCGCGCGGGCCTTCGAGTTGTTGGTGACGCGGCGGTCGACGGGGAAGATCGTTCTGACCCTCTGACGCGCTTGCGCGGGCCCGAACTGCCGGTAGAATCCGCCGATGTTCTCCGATTCACGACTGATCCTGAAGCTCTGGCTGAAGAACCCGATGAAGATCGGCACCGTGGCGCCCAGCAGCCCGGAGCTGGCCAGCGCCATGGCGCGCCAGATCCCGCCGGGCGTGGCGCAGGGTGACGGTTACGTGGTCGAGCTCGGCGGGGGCACCGGTCCGGTCACCCGCGCGATCCTCGAAGCCGGCGTGCCTCCGGATCGCCTGATCGTCATCGAGCGCGATCCGGTCCTGCACAAGCATCTGAGCGAGCGCTATCCGAACGTGCGTGTGCTGCTGGGCGATGCCGTGCATCTGCAGCAATTGCTGCGGCGCGAGGGCGTAGCGCCGGTCCGCGCGGTGGTCTCCAGCCTGCCGCTGCTGGTGATGAAGAAGGCGATCCAGCACCGCATCGGCGCGCAGATCTTCGCCGTGCTGGAACCGGACGCGCCGCTTATCCAGTTCACCTACGGCCTGTTCTCGCCGTTGAAGAATCGCCGGCGCCTCGGCGTCAGCGGCGGCGTGAAGGACCGGGTGCTGCAGAACATCCCGCCCGCCAGTGTCTGGCTCTATCGCCGCGGTGGCGAGAAGCGCGCGGCCTAGGGTCCGAGAGCGGTGGCGCAACTCTCCGGCGATTGCTTCGCCTTCGGCGGTTCCGTCCTCTCGATCGATGATGCGGTCAAGCTGCTCGGCGAGCGCCTCGACATCGTCGAGGGCGGCGAGACGATCGCGCTGGCCTCGGCCGATGGCCGCATCCTTGCTCGACCGATAACGGCGCCGCTCGCGCTGCCGCCTTTCACCAACTCGGCGGTCGATGGCTATGCCTTGCGCGGCGAGGATCTGCCGGTCGATCGCGAAGCCAGCTTCGCCGTCACGGACTGGGTCCAGGCGGGCGCCGCCGCCGCGGCGCCAGCCGCGGCCGGGAAGGCGATCCGGATCTTCACCGGCGCGCCCATGCCGGAAGGCGCCGATACCGTCTTCATGCAGGAAGACGCGCGCGCCGAAGGCGGCAAGGTGACGCTCCCGTCCGGCCTGAGACGCGGCGCGAATGTCCGGCCGGTCGGCGAGGACGTTGCCGCCGGACAGGTCGTCCTCGATGCCGGCCACCGCCTGCGGCCGCAGGATGTCGCGATGCTGGCGGCACTCGGGCTGACCGAGGTTCGGGTGAGACGGCGCCTGCGGGTGGCGGTCTTCTCCACCGGCAACGAGATCGTCAGCCCCGGCGAGTCGCGCGCCCCGATGCAGCTCTTCGATGCCAATCGCTTCATGCTGATCGCGATGCTGGGCCGGCTGGGCTGCGATGTCGGCGATCTCGGCATCCTGCGCGACGATCCGGATGCCACCGCCGCGGTGCTCGAGCATGCCTCGGCCCATCACGACCTGATCCTCACCTCGGGCGGCGTCTCCACCGGCGAGGCGGATTATGTGAAGCAGGCCGTCGAGAAAGTCGGGACCTTGGTCTTCTGGCGCATGGCGATCAAGCCGGGCCGGCCGGTCGCCATGGGCGTCATCGGCGGCACGCCCTTCATCGGCCTGCCGGGCAATCCGGTCGCCAGCTTCATCACCTTCGCCTATGTGGCGCGGCCGGCGATCCTGGCGCTTTCCGGCAGCCCGCTGCCGCGCCTGCCGGCGCTGCCGGTCCGCGCGGCCTTCTCCTACAAGAAGAAACCGGGCCGCCGCGAATACGTCCGGGTCAGCCTCCGAAAAGCGGAGGACGGAACATTGGAAGCCACGAAATTCCCGCGCGAAGGCGCCGGGATGCTGTCCTCGCTGGTGGAGACCGATGGACTCGTGGAGCTCCATGAGCAGGTGACCGGCGTGGCGCCGGGGCAGAACGTGCCGTTCCTGTCGTATACGAGCCTGTTCTGAGCAGGAGCGCCCCTTCCGGGGGTCGCGGCTGCGGCGTCCAAGCTATTGATCTTACGCGGCGAAAGCTGGAAGGTTGGGGATCGGCGCAGCGGCCGTACCAAGGCGCGCGCGCCGAGAGTTAAGTCCCGGGAGGACCGACGCGAGATGGCCATTCAGGAAGGGCGGCGGCAAGACCGCAAGCGCGACCGCGGACCCAAGGGTCGCGCCCTGGACGATACCGCGCTGGCCGAGGTGCGGGAGCTGCTGGGCGACCGGCCGCGACAGCGCGACCTGCTGATCGAATTTCTCCACCTGATCCAGGACGAGTACCGCTGCCTGCAGGCGCGGCATCTTCGGGCGCTGGCCGAGGAGATGCGGATCTCCCAGGCGGAAGTCTATGAAGTCGCCTCGTTCTACGATCATTTCGACGTGGTGAAGGAAGGCGCGTCCGAGCCGCCGCCGCTGACCATCCGGGTCTGCGATTCGATCAGTTGCATGCTGGCCGGGGCGGAGCATCTCTTTGCCGAGCTCTCCGCCGGCGTCGATCCCGGCGTGATCAGGGTCGTGCGCGCGCCTTGCATGGGGCGCTGCGACGGCGCCCCCGCGGCGCGCATCGGCGACCGCGAGGTCGATAACGCCACCGCCGACGGCCTGATGACCATGGCGCGCAACAACGAGATCGGGGTCGATCTGCCGGTCTACGTGGCGCTCGAGCCCTATCGCGCGCTCGGCGGGTACAAGCTCTTGAAGCAGATGCGCGACGGCATGGTCGCGGTCGAGGCGATCACCGGCTCCTTGATGCGTGCCGGCTTGCGCGGCCTCGGCGGCGCCGGATTCCCGACCGGCAAGAAGTGGGACATCGTGCGCGCCCAGCCCGGGCCGCGCTTCATGTCGATCAACGGCGACGAGGGCGAGCCCGGGACCTTCAAGGATCGCTACTACCTGGAGCTCGATCCGCATCGCACCTTGGAAGGCGCGCTGATCGCCGCGCATGCGGTCGATGCGCAGAAGATCTATTTCTACATGCGCGACGAATATCCGGCGGTGCTGCAGATCCTCAGGACCGAGATCGCGGCGCTCGAAGCGGCGGGCCTCGCCAAGCCGGGCTTCATCGAGCTCCGGCGCGGCGCCGGCGCCTATATCTGCGGCGAGGAAAGCGCGATGCTGGAAAGCATCGAGGGCAAGCGCGGCTTGCCGCGGCATCGCCCGCCCTATATCGCCGAGGTCGGCCTCTTCGGCCGTCCGACCCTCAACCACAATGTCGAGACCTTGTGGTGGATCCGCGACATCGTCGAGAAGGGCGCCGAGTGGTTCGCCGCGCAGGGCAAGCCCAATCATCCCGGCATCCGCTCCTGGTCGGTCTCCGGCCGGGTGAAGAATCCCGGCGTCAAGCTGGCGCCGGCCGGCGTCACGGTGCGTGAGCTGATCGAGCAGTATTGCGGCGGCATGGCCGACGGCCACACGTTCAAGGCCTATCTGCCGGGCGGCGCCTCGGGCGGCATTCTCCCCGCCTCGATGGGCGACATCCCGCTCGATTTCGGCGGCGATCTCGCCAAGGCCGGCGCCTTCGTCGGCAGCCACGCGATCGTCGTGTTCTCGGACCAGGACAGCGCCAAGGATGCGACGGTCAATCTGCTGCGCTTCTTCAAGCATGAGAGCTGCGGCCAGTGCACCCCCTGCCGCGAGGGAACCGGCAAGATGGTCGCCCTGCTGCAAGCCGAGGGCGCGCTCGACGAGACGGCGATCCGCGACCTGGAGCGGGTGATGCGGGATGCCTCGATCTGCGGCCTGGGCCAGGCGGCGCCCAATCCCGTCAATCATCTGCTGACGCATTTTCGCGAGGACCTGTGATGGTGGACAAGGTGGAATTCACGCTCGACGGCAAGAAGGTCGCGGCCGCCAAGGGCGAGACGATCTGGGACGTCGCCAAGCGCGAAGGCACGAAGATCCCGCATCTCTGCCATGTCGACCTGCCGGGCTATCGCACCGACGGCAACTGCCGGGCCTGCATGGTCGAGATCGAGGGCGAGCGCGTGCTCGCCGCCTCCTGCATCCGCAAGCCGGCCGAAGGCATGGTGGTGAAGACCAACACCGAGCGCGCGGTGAAGTCGCGCGAGATGGTCTTCGAACTGCTGGCGAGCAACATGCGGTCGGCGGAGACCGGGCCGGACAACCAGTCGGTCTTCTGGCAATGGGCGTCCTCCATGGGGATCGCCGGCAGCACGCGCTTCCCGGCCAAATTCGATGCGCATGACGAGGCCGGGTTCGACGTCTCCAACCCGGCGATCGCTGTCAATCTCGATGCCTGCATCGCCTGCGGCGCCTGTGTCCGCGCCTGCCGCGAGGTGCAGGTCAACGACGTCATCGGCATGGCCGAGCGCGGCGGCCATACGATCCCCGTCTTCGACATGCACGATCCGATGGGGCATTCGACCTGCGTCACCTGCGGCGAATGCGTCCAGGCCTGCCCGACCGGCGCGCTGTTCGAGAAGTCGCTGATGGACAAGGCGGCCAAGACCCGCGTCGTGCAGGAATTCGACAAGGTGGTCGATACGCTCTGCCCGTTCTGCGGCGTCGGCTGCCAGACCAAGGTCGCCGCCAAGGACAACCGCATCGTTCAGGTCGATGGGCGCAACGGCTATGCCAACGAGAACCGGCTTTGCGTGAAGGGCCGTTTCGGCTTCGACTATGCGATGTCGCCGGACCGCCTGACCAGGCCGCTGATCCGGCGCGACGACGCGCCGAAATTCGGCGAGATGGATCTGCGCGGCGTCGACCCGATGACCGTCTTCCGCGAGGCGACCTGGGAAGAAGCGCTCACCCGCGCCGCGGCCGGGTTGAAGAAGCTCCATCAGGCGCATGGCAGCCCGGCGCTGGCCGGCTTCGGCTCGGCCAAGGGTTCCAATGAAGAGGCCTATCTCTTCCAGAAGCTGATCCGCGAGGGCTTCGGCACCAACAATGTCGATCACTGCACGCGGCTGTGCCACGCCTCCTCGGTCGCGGCGCTGATGGAGGGCGTCGGCTCCGGCGCCGTCTCCGCGCCCTTCATGGACGCGATGAAGGCCGAATGCGTCATCGTCATCGGCGCGCGCCCGACCACCAACCATCCGGTCGCGGCCACCTACTTCAAGCAGGCGGCCAAGCGCGGCATGAAGCTGATCGTGGCCGATCCGCGCGGTCAGGATCTGATGCGGCACGCGACCTATGCGCTGCGCTTCCGGCCCGGCAGCGACGTGGCGATGCTGAACGCGCTGATCCACACGATCATCGAGGAGAAGCTCTACGACGAGCAGTATATCCAGGCCAATGTCTCGGGCTTCGAGGCGCTGAAGGCCAAGGTGAAGGATTTCTCGCCCGAGGCGATGGCGCCGGTCTGCGGCATCGATGCGGTGACCTTGCGCAAGGTGGCGCGCACCTACGCCAATGCCGAGCGCTCCATGATCTTCTGGGGCATGGGCATTTCCCAGCACACCCACGGCACCGACAATTCGCGCTGCCTGATCGCGCTCGCGCTGATCACCGGCCATGTCGGGCGGCCCGGAACCGGCCTCCATCCGCTGCGCGGGCAGAACAACGTGCAGGGCGCCTCGGATGCCGGGCTGATCCCGATGTACTACCCGGATTACAAATCGGTCGAGAATCCCGACATCCGGGCGCAATACGAGAACTTCTGGGGCGAGACCCTGGACCCGAAGCGCGGCCTGACCGTGGTCGAGATCATCGACGCGATCCATGAAGGCACGATCAAGGGCATGTACATCCTGGGCGAGAACCCGGCGATGTCCGATCCCGACCAGACTCATGCCCGCGCGGCGCTCGCGAAGCTCGAGCACCTGGTGGTGCAGGACATTTTCCTCACCGAGACCGCCTGGTTCGCCGACGTGGTGCTGCCGGCCTCCGCGCATGCGGAGAAGCTCGGCACCTATACCAACACCAACCGGCAGGTTCAGATGGGCCGGCCGGTGCTCGACCTTCCCGGCGCGGCGCGGCAGGACTGGGAGCTGATCGTCGAGATCGCCAACCGCATCGGCCTCGACTGGAAGTACGACCACGTCTCCGACGTCTATACCGAGATGACCAAGGTCATGCCGTCGCTGCGCCACATCTCCTGGGATCGCATCGATCGCGAGGATTCCGTCGTCTATCCGGCCGATGGCGAGGACGTGCCCGGCAACGACATCATCTTCACGACGCGCTATCCGACCTCGGACGGCCGCGCCCGCATCGTGCCGGCGGATCTGCTTCCGCCGGACGAGGTGCCGGATGCCGAGTATCCGCTGGTGCTCACCACCGGCCGCATGCTGGAGCACTGGCATACCGGCGCGATGACGCGGCGCGCCGGCGTGCTCGATGCGATCGAGCCGCAGGGAATTGCCGCGATGAATCCCTATGAGATCGAGCGCCGCGGCCTTTCGATCGGCGAGATGATCGAGGTCGAGACCCGGCGCGGCACCGTGTCGGCCGTGCTGCGCGCCGACCGCGAAGTCGCCGACGGCATGGTCTTCATGCCGTTCTGCTTCAACGAAAGCCCGGCGAACAAGCTCACCAATCCGATGCTCGATCCCTTCGGCAAGATTCCGGAATTCAAATATTGCGCGGCACGGGTCGCGCCGCTGAGACGGCCCAAGGCCGCCGAATAGCAATTAACCGGATCGGCCCTAGCCTACACCGCAGGTTGCGCCGGCCGGTGACGATGGCCGGATTGCCACCCTACCGGCGGCGGTTGCCATGAATCCCGCCGCGAAATCGCACGCGACATAAGCGGGTATGCTTGACCGCGTCCTGGAAGGCTCGCACCATGAGTCTTCCATCCGCCCATTCTTTCCATCTCGTTTCTTTGCTGCACGTCTTCTCGGTTTGGATCGAGCGTCCATGACGCTCGCGAACGATTTGAAGAGCTCAAGGAGAGTGGAATGTCCATGCGGACAGCGGTTGACGAGTCCAAGGCGAAAGCCGCGATCGATGCCGTCAAGGATCGCAAGCGCGAGCGGATCGAGGCCGTGGAGTTCCCGCAGCGCGCGCGGCTCGCCAAGCTGCGCCACAAGCTCGGCAAGGATCTTCAGCCGTTTCTCGCCGGTCTCGATCTCGGCAAGGTGGACCAGGCGCTGAAGGCCAACCAGGCCGAGCTGCGCCGCAGCCTCGCCCAAGACAAGGAAGCGACCGCGAAGCAGCTCGCGGCTTTGGCGGCGGCCGATCGCGCGGGCCTGGCCAATACTCGGCGCGCGATCGAGCACATCAAGTTCAAGCCGTATCTGACGACGCTCATTCCGGTCGAGACGCCGTTCCTGATCGGCGCCCGGCCGGCGGGATTCATGACAGGCTCCGCCGCCGCGCCGGGCGACAACTGGGCGACGGCGGTCCTCAACAGCAACCAGGACACATCGGCCAGCTCGATGCGGGCCAGCTTCTATTTCGCCTGGCAGAACCCGACCTCCTATCTGGCCGTGCTGAACGCCTCGGCCGATCTTGTCTTGAACGGATCGGCCGGCGTCGATGCGCAGCCCGGCATCATCACCGGCGGCAGCGCCACGGTCAGCCTGCGGGCGGAGCTGAACGCCTTCATCGGCCAGTTCGAGATCTCCTACCAGCAGAACCAGAAGGTCGCCCTCGCGTCTCTATCGACCGATGGCGGCGGCATCTTCGGGCTCGGTGACGTGCTCAACCAGTCGATCTCGACCACCGCGCATCTCGGCTGCACGTCGATCGAGGTGCAGGGCGATCAGATGGCGGTGTTCGAGGTGGCGCTGGTCGCCGACTATTCGCTCGACGACGGCCATGCCGTGGCGGATTTCAGCGCCGACCGGGCGATCTTCTGCCCGGGGCTGAACATCGAACTTCTGACGCCGCCCGGGCCTGACGACACGCCGATATGACGCGCGTGCGTCGGATCGTCCGGGGAACAGGGAGGTTGGTGCGATGGAATATGCCAGGATCGACACGGCGCGGCTGAAGGCCGCGATCGACGCGATCAAGGATCGCAAGCGGCCCGAGATCGAGCAGCTTCGCCTGGCGCAGCGCGCCAGGCTCGCGAAGCTCCGGCGCAATCTCGGCAAGGAGATGCGGCCGCTCTTCTCCGGCGCCCGGTTCGACGCCGCCGGCATCGACAAGGTGCTGGCGCAGCACCGCGCCGAGGAGCGCGATCTCCTGCGCAAGGAGAAGGTGGAGCAGGCGAAGCAGCGCGCCGCTTTGGCCAAGGCCCGCCGCGCCGGCATCGCCAATACCCGGCAGGCGGTGGAGCAGATCAAGTTCAAGTCGTATCTGACGACCTCCATCCCGCTGGAGACGCCGTTCCTGATCTATGCGACGCCGGTCGGGATGCTGCACGACACCCATGTGGAGCCGTGGAACAACTGGGCCAAGTTCACCTATACCAGCGGCGAGGACACCGCCTGGAGCAGCGTCGTCGTCAACTTCTACTTCGCCTGGCAGAACCGGTCGGATTTCCTCGCGGTGCTCAACTGCAGCGCCGATCTGATGCCGACCGGGATCATCGAGGCCACCGCGGAGGCGGGATGGCTGTTCCCCGGCAGCGCATGGGTCGAGCTCATCGCCGGCCTGACGGTGTTCGTCGGCTCGACCACGATCAACTGGCAGCCCTATCAGAATATCCAGATGGGCCAGGTCGGCGCCGAGGGCGGCTGGGGACTGATCGGCGGCTCGGGCGATATCGGAGCCGACACCATCTCCGGCACCTATCATCTCTCCGCCAGCGACATCCAGGTGCAGCCCAACGAGATCGTGGTCTTCGAAGTGGCCTGCACCGCAGGCTGGTGGATCGACGAAGGCGGCTCCATCGTCCTGGACTTCGACTTCGATCCCGGCGGCTACCAGGTGATGTGCCCCGCCTTGCAGATCGACCTGCTGACCGCGCCGCAGAGCCCGATCGAGAACTGAGGCCGGTTCTGTGCCTTAAGCCATGGCGCGCCGGCACCGCCAACCGACATAGCCGAGGCCACCCAGCGCCGAGACGAAGAGCGGCAGGGCCGGCGGGATGGGCGTCTCGGAAACCTGCGTGATGGAGTAGCTGGTGTAGTTCGCGTCGTTCTGGCTGGGATAGTTGCGAATGGCCTCGCCGTGCGCTGGCACGATGACGAAGAATCCGGCGCTGAAATTGTCGGTGATCGCCGATAGGTAGCTGTAATAGGTGCCGGGCACCGTGCCATGCAGGCCCGGCGATCCGACGAAGGCGTTGGTCGCCGTGTCGTAGCCGAAATAGATGAAGTTCGAGACCGAGTTGACGAAGGCCAGATCGTAGCTCGCGCCGTCGAACGCCAGGTTGATGGTGAAGGCGCTGAGATCGGCATAGCTCAGCTGGCCGGAATGCGACGAGTCGTAGCTGAACGATCCGTCGGCGATGACGGTGTTCGCGCTGTTGGTAAAGGTGAACTGATCGGTGATGGTCGCCGCTTGCGCCGCGGCCGCGCAGAGAAAAACCCCCAGCCCTGCGCCGAGAGCGGCAATCGCAAATCCAGTCTTCATGGCTCAGGCCCCTGTTTGAACGACCTCTGGTCGTGACCTGAGTGTTCTCAGCGCGGTTTTCGGTTCGATGGAGTCGGGCCGGTTTCGGCCGTTAACTCTTAGCCCTGCCGCTTCACCGCGCTGACGGTGAGACCGATCGGGTCGTTGCTCGGCCAGGCCGCGTTGGGATCGGCGCCGGGATCCGTCTGGCGTGACGGATCCTCGACCGCCGCCTTGGCGCTGCGCGCATCCTCTTCGTCGATGAGTGTGGCCGCTTGGCGCCAGTATTTCCGGTCCTTGCTGTCCGGCTGGCCGTCGGCCTTGCTGAGTGCCCGGGCTCGGGCTTCGATTCTCTCCTCGCGGGTCTGCATGGCGGTCTCCTCGCATTCGACTTTCGAGGAAAACCGCCGCAGACGGCCGGTGTTCCGGACGGTCTTCAGGCCCGCCAGAACGGCTTGGTGAACTCTTCCTCGACCTCGGCGCGGCTGACGCCGATATCCCGCAGCATGTAGTCCGGCATCTGGTAGAGATGGCCGCGGGTGCGGTGGCGGTCGGTCCAGTTCTGCACCAGGTCGAACAGATGGATCAGGCCTTCCTGGAGATACGAGCCATGATTCTGGCGAACGCCGGCGCGATGGCTCAGGTTGTTCACGATCTCGCTCATAGTTTCCTCACAATGGCTGGCGGGCCTCATTGCCCTTGCCGATAACTTGTGCTTGTATTTGGCCGATCACAAATGATGGTTTCTAACTTGTTCTGTTAGGTAACCTCACAAGAACATGGCTCCGTTCCCCCCGCTGAAAGCGGTCCGCTATTTCGAAAGCGCGGCCCGGCACCTGAGCTTCTCCAAGGCGGCGGAGGAGCTGAACGTGACCCACAGCGCGATCAGCCATCAGATCAAGGCCTTGGAGGAATGGATCGGCCAGCCGCTGTTCGAGCGGACCGGCCGGGCCTTGCGCCTGACCGAGGCCGGGCGCCAGTTCCTGCCCCCGGTCAGGAGCGCCTTCCGCCAGTTGACCGATGCGGCCGACGACCTGCGCCAGGCCAATCGCGGCGGCCCGCTGACGGTCAGCGTGCTGCCCTCACTGGCCTCGAAATGGCTGGTGCCGCGGCTCTTCGATTTCCGCACCAAGCATCCGGAGATCGAGGTCCGGATCTCGGCCACCGACCGGGTCGAGCAGATCGGCCAGGGCGGCATCGACATCGCGGTGCGCTACGGCCGCGGCCGCTGGCCTGGCGTCGAGGCGGAGCTGCTGCTGCAGGACGACCTCTTCCCGATCGCCAGCCCCGCGCTCCTGAACGGCGAGGTGCAGCTCAAGGAGCCGAGCGACCTCCAGCATTTCAACCTGCTGAACGACAGCACCTGGGAGGCTGCGCGCTTCGATTTCTGGCATCAATGGCTCGCGCAAGCCGGGGTCACCGGGCTCGAGCTCAAGGGCGGCTTCAGCTTCAACTATTCCAACCTGCTGGTGCAGGCGGCGATCGACGGGCTCGGCATCGCGCTGGGCAACACGCTGCTGGCCGGCGACGACCTGAAGGCCGGGCGGCTGGTGAAGCCGTTCGACATCACCATCTCGCTCGATACCGCCTATTACATCGTCTATGTGCGCGATGCGCTGAAGCGGCCGAAGATCCGCGCCTTCCGCGACTGGCTGGTGGAGCAGATCGCGCCGTTCCGCGACGGCGGCATCGCCGCCGACCGCACCGGCTGACCGAAAATCGGCCCTCAGTGATCGAACAGAGCGGGGTTCTTCGGGCTGCGCGGCGGCACGGCCGCGCTCGCCGTCTCGGCGGGCGCCGGCATCGCCGATTGCAGTTGATCGCCGCCTGATCCGCCGGAAGCGGCCGGCACCGGCGTGCTGCCTTCGGGCGGCTGCACGGCGCTGGTGGCCGGAAGCTGCGCGACGGCGGGGGCCGCCGCGGGCGCCGGCGTTTCCGGTACCGGGGCCGGCGTCGATTCCGGCTGAACCGGCGTCGCGCTGGAGAAATCGGGCACCGGCGGCGGTGGGGTGACGGACGGCGTCACCTCGGCCGGATTCGGCGGCTCCGGTTGTGCGCTGGCGATATCCGCCGGGGCAGGAGCCGGCGCGGGCACAGGTGCCGGAGCCGGTGCGGGCGCCGGCTGCTGCAAGGTCAGCGGCGCAGTCACCGTCGGTGCCGCAGC
>DASZYM010000544.1:0-11260 GCA_035545355.1 Dongiaceae bacterium | reverse complement strand
CGGTGGCGGCGCCGGCGAGCCAGAACCCGGTGGTGGTGGCGCATCCAGGCCTTGCCGATCAGTACCGGGTCCGCGTCGCGAGCCTGCAGGCCGCCCTGGCAGCTCCGGAGCACCGCGCCGAGGCGGTGGCCATCCTGCGCGATCTGATCGAGGGGATTACGGTCCACTTCGGCGAGCGCCGCGGCGAGGTGGAACTGGAATTGACCGGCCAACTGGCCGCGCTGACCGCCGCCGACGCGAACAGATCGGCAATGGAAAGCACCGGGGTCGCTCGGATCGTTAACGGACTGGCGTTAACGGTGGTAGCACCGGACGGATTTGAACCGCCGACCAAGGGATTATGATTCCCCTGCTCTACCGCTGAGCTACGGTGCCACGCTGGCCCGGACGGGCTTCGAGGCCAGCGATATAGAACCCCGACCCCGGACTGTCAAGAAATCAGCAAGACATTGTGTTTGCTGGAATTTCTTCGGTCTGTAACCGCCGGCGCGGCCGGGGCGAATTGTCCCCAGGCAACCGGCATGGGAGAGCGGCATGGTCGAGCGGAAAGGTCTGGTCCTGGGCGGGGCGGCGGCGCTGGTTCTGGCGGCCCCGGGCGTCGCGGTGGCGGCGCCGGCGAGCCAGGACCCGGTGGTGGTCGAGCTCTTCACCAGCCAGGGCTGCTCCTCCTGCCCGCCGGCCAATGCGAACCTCATCACCGTCAGCGACCGGCCGGGCGTGCTGGCGCTCAGCTTCGGCGTCACCTATTGGGACTATCTCGGCTGGAAGGACAGCTTCGCCAAGCCGGAATTCACCCAACGCCAGTACAGCTACGAACGCACCCTGCACGAGGCGAGCGCGTACACGCCGCAGATGGTGGTGAACGGCGAGACCGATCTGGTCGGCAACGCGATCGGCGATGTCGAGCGCGCGATCGCCGGCGAGCGCGACGCGGCGGCGAAGCGGCCCGTCGCATCGGTGCCGGCGATCACGCTCGGGAGCGGCACGGTCGATGTGGCCGCGGCGCGCGCGCCGGATGGCGGCGCCGATGTCTGGCTGGTGCGCTACGATCCGAATCTCGTGCAGGTGCCGGTGGCGCAGGGCGAGAATGGCGGCCGGACCTTGCCGCATAAGAACGTCGTGCACGATCTGGTGCGGCTGGGCGGCTGGGCCGGTGCGGCGAAGCATTTCGCTCTGCCGCCGGCGACGAGCGGCATGAAGACCGCGATCCTGGTGCAGTCGTCCTATGGCGGCGAGATCATCGCCGCGGCGACGGATTGAGCCCGACCTCTCGTTCGTCATGGTCGGCGAAGGCCGACCATCCACGAGTTTCTATCGTGCGACGGATGCAAACTCGTCATGGTACGCCTTCGCGTACCATGACGATCAAGTTGGCTCGCCAACTTGATCGTCAGTCCGCGAACATCGAGGTGAGCTTCAGGGCGACGCCCATCTTGCCCTCGACCTTCAGCTTGCCGGTCATGTAGGCCATCGTCGGGTCGAGGCCGCCCTGCATCAGCTTCTGCAGGTTCTCGGCGGTCATGGTGATCGTGGTGTCGGCGCCGTCCTTGTCTTCGTTGCCGACGTCCGGCGTGTCGCCGGTGCCGTCCCAGAAGATGACGCCGTCATCCAGCACGAACTTGACCTTGTAGCCGAGTCGGACGTTGCGCCCGGCTTGCTTGCGCAGTTCCTCGGTGAGCTCACTGATATCCATCTTTCCCCCCGGAAATGGATCAGGCGGCGCTGGCCTGCGGTTCAGGCCGCTCCGCCCGTCGTCGGATCCAGCCGCCGCCCAGCACGCGGCCGCCCCGATAGACCACGCAGGCCTGGCCCGGCGCGACGCCGAATTGCGGCGTGTCGAAGGTCACGCTCGCCTCGTCGCCGTCGAAGGCGATGCGCGCGGCGGCCGGCGCGCTCATCGAGCGGATCTTCACGGTGACCGGGACCCCGCTCTCCTTCGCGCCCAGCCAGTTGACCTCGCGCAACAGGATCTCGCCGCAGGCGAGTGCCGCCTTCGGCCCGACGATCACCTCGCGGCGCGCGGGATCGACGCGCACCACGTAGAGCGGCTCGTTGCTGGTCGCCTGGTCGTTGACCGCGATGCCGCGGCGCTGGCCGACGGTGAAATGGATGATGCCGGCATGGCGGCCGAGCACACGCCCGTCGACATGGCGGATCTCGCCGGGATCGACGGCGCCGGGACGCAGGCGCTCGACCACGCTGGTATAGTCGCCGTTGGGCACGAAGCAGATGTCCTGGCTATCGGGCTTGGCCGCGACGGGGAGATCGAAGCGCTCGGCGAGCGCCCGCGTCTCCGCCTTGGACAGGCCGCCCAAGGGAAAGCGCAGATAGTCGAGCTGCGCCTGCGTGGTGGCGAAGAGGAAATAGCTCTGGTCGCGCCTGGGATCGGCGCCGGCATGGAGCTCGGCCCCGGCGGCGCCCATGATCCGCTGCACGTAGTGGCCGGTGGCGAGGCAATCGCCGCCCAGCGCCTGAGCCTGATCCAGAAGATCGCGGAACTTGACCCGCTGATTGCAGCGCACACAGGGGATCGGCGTCTCGCCGGCGAGATAGGAATCGGCAAAGTCCTGCATCACCGCATCGGAGAAACGGCTCTCGTAATCCAGCACGTAATGCGGGATGCCGATGCGGTCGGCGACCTGGCGCGCGTCGTAGATGTCCTGGCCGGCGCAGCAGGCGCCCTTCTTCTGCAGTGCCAAGCCATGGTCGTAGAGCTGGAGCGTCACGCCGACCACGTCATAGCCCTGCTCCTTCAGCAGCGCCGCGACGACGGAGCTGTCGACGCCGCCGGACATGGCGACGACGACGCGCGTCTCGGCGGGCGGCTTGGCGAAGCCCAGGGAATTCAGCGTGGTATCCATAGGTCCAGTTTAGCAGATCGGGCCGGCCTCAACCGACCATGATTTCCGTGATCCGGCGGAACGGCGACGGATCCGCGCCGAGCCCGAAGGCCGCCGAAAAATGGCCCTGGTCGCGGCGGAACAGGTTCTGCGCCGGGACCTGCCACTTGGCGGCCAGGCGCCGGCCGCCGTCGATCGGGGTCACCGTGTCACGCTCACCGATGAGCAGCACGATCCGCTCGGGATCGACCGGCGGCGTCGCGGCGGCATCGACGATCTTCGCCAGCGGCAGGAAGCTGGTCGCGGTCCACCCCGCCGCCTCCGACGCGACGTTGAGGCCGGCGATCACCGCCAATGCGGAATCCAAGGCGAGGCTGCTGACCCGGTCGGTGGTGGTGAGCAACATCAGCGCATCCGGGCGCGCATCGGACGGCCAGGCGGCCATCCGGCCCGCGGCCACCTGCGAGGTCAGCGCGCCGAGGCTCATGCCGCTGAAGGCGACATGCTTCGAGCCGTTGCCGCGCGCCCAGGCGGCGATGATGCCGAATTCCTTCGCGGCCTGCGCCAGATGGCGAAGACCGGAGCTCGGCGGTGCGATGATGAAGCTCTCGCCGCCATAAAGACCGTCGGCGACCCGGCGGTTGTGCCCGGGCGCGTCCGGCAGGATGACGCGGATGCCGCGCTCGGCGAGCGCGCCATAGCCGCGCAGGTCGCCCTTCATCATCTCGGTCTCGATGGCGAGGCCGTGGCCGAAGATCAGGGTCGGCAATTCGCCCGCGGGCTTGTGCCTGGGCTCATAGACATGCGCATAGACCGTGTCGTGGTCGATACCGGGGGTCGGGAAGCGCAGCCAGTATTCGACGATATTGCCGTTCTCGACTTCGCGGCTGCGCTCGACGTCCGGCAGGCGATCCGGCAGGCTGAAGAAGGGATCGGGATCGGCAATGGTGCCGGCGAACTCGTCCATCACCTCGGCCGGCGTCGGCACGTCGAGCCGCACCGCCGGCAGGCCATGCCGCCGCGCGAACATGAGATAGGTGAAGCGGTGGCTGAACCAGTTCTGGGCAGCACTGCGCCGCTGGTCCTCGGCGGCGGCCGCGTCGCCGTTGCCGCCGAACACGGTCTCGTTCCAGCGCGCGAAGGCGTCATCCGAGGCGCGCTTCAGCTCGACGGTCTTCTTCAGCCTCTTGGCGATGCCCGGCACGCGGCCGCAATCGAGCTCGTCCGCGAAACGGTCGGGATCGCCGCCGGAGATGCCCGCCGCCGCCCAGGCGCGCGAGGCCGGGAAGATGCGCTTCAGCCCCCAGAGGCAGAACGGATCCACCCAGGGCCGCGCCACCATCCGGAGGAAAATGTTGCCCTTCAATCGCGCTCCTCGAGCCAGGCCGCCTGGATGGCTTCGAGGATCTTCTCGTTCGACTTCTGGGGATCGTCTTCGAAAGCGGGCAAGGCCTGGACCCATTTCCAGAGATCGGTGAACCGGAGATTGACCACGTCCGCTTCCGGATGCGCCTCCTCCAACTCGATCGCGAGATCCTGGACGTCGGTCCATTTCAGCTTCCGGGGCATGGCTCAGCCGACTACTTCTCGACCATCATATTGCGAGTCGCAGTCGGGAGCGTGACAGTCAGCCCGTCCAGCTCCTCGGTGATCTTGATCTGGCAGCCGAGCCGCGAGGTGTGGGTCAGGCCGAAGGCGAGGTCGAGCATGTCCTCCTCGTCCTCGCTGGCGCCCTCCAGCACGTCGTACCATTCCGGATCGACGATCACATGGCAGGTCGAGCAGGCCAGCGAGCCCTCGCAGGCGCCTTCGAGATCGATGTTGTTGCGATGCGCGATCTCGAGCACCGAAAGCCCCAGCGGCGCATCGACCTCGACGCGCTCGCCACCCGGCTTAATGAAGGTCATCTTGGGCATTACGACTGCTCTCCGGACGTCAGATCTGGGCGTTAACCCTTGTTAAACACAGCGAATTCGGCTTATTCGGCGCGGTCAGTTGCCATACTGGCCTCGACCTCGTCAAGGCGCTGGCCTTTCAGCGCCGTTTCCATGGCGCGATCCATCCGTTTCTGCGCAAAGGGATGGCTGACTTTCTCCAAGGCTTCCACCGCGGCGGCGATCCGATCGCGGTCTTCGCCCGCGACGGTTTCGCGCAGCTTGGCCACGGCGGCGTCGATCGCCTTGCGCTCCCCGGCCTCGATCAGGTCGCCGTCGGATTTCATCGCGGCATCGAGCGCCAGCAGCATCCGCTCGGCCTCGACCCGGGATTCGATCAGCAGCCGGAGCTCCATGTCCTCGCGGGCATGGGTCAAGCTGTCGCGCAGCATGTCGGCCATCTCGTCGTCGCCGAGGCCGTAGCTCGGCTTGACCGCGATCTCGGCCTTGACGCCGGTGGTCTTCTCCTGGGCGCCGACGGTCAGAAGCCCGTCGGCATCGACCGCGAAGGTGATGCGGATGCGCGCGGCACCGGCGACCATCGGCGGGATGCCGGTCAGCTCGAAGCGGCCGAGCGAGCGGCAGGCATCCACCGTCTCGCGCTCGCCCTGGACGACATGGATCAGCATGCCGTTCTGGCCGTCCTGGTAGGTGGTGAATTCCTGGGCCTTGGCGACCGGGATCGCGGTGTTGCGGTCGATCACCTTCTCGACGATGCCGCCCACCGTCTCGATGCCGAGCGAGAGCGGGATGACATCGAGCAGCAAGGTGTCGCCGCCGCGGGTCAGCGCCTCGGCCTGGAGCGCGGCACCGGCCGCGACGACCTCGTCGGGATTGATGTCGGCCAAGGGCTCGCGGCCGAAGAACTTCGCCACCATGCGCCGCACCAGCGGCACGCGGGTCGAGCCGCCGACCAGCACCACGCCCTTCACGTCGGAAGCCGGGACGTTCGCGTCTTCCAGCACCTGGCGGCAGGCCTTCAGGGTCTTGGCCACCATCGGCTCGATCAGCGTCTCGAAGCCGGCGCGATCGACCGGCATGCGGAATTCCCGGCCGCCGATCGAGCCGAACAGCTCGGTGCTCTCGCGCTCGGTCAGGATCTCCTTGGCGCGGCGCGCCGCCAGCAGCAGGTTCTTGGCCTCGACCAGGGTCGGGGTCTCCTGCCGCGCAGTCTTCAGCGCGGATTCCGCCAAAGCATGGTCGAAATCGTCGCCGCCCAAGGCGGCATCGCCGCCGGTCGCCAGCACCTGGAACACGCCCTGCTGCAAGCGCAGCAGCGAGATGTCGAAGGTGCCGCCGCCGAGATCGTAGACGGCATAGAGTCCCTCGACGCCGCGATCGAGGCCGTAGGCCAGAGCGGCCGCCGTCGGCTCGTTCACCAGGCGCAGCACGTCGAGACCGGCGAGCTTGGCCGCATCCTTGGTCGCCGTGCGCGCCGCATCGTCGAAATAGGCCGGCACAGTGATGACCGCGCGGTTGACGTCATGGCCGAGCGCATCCTCGGCCCGCGCCTTGATCGCGCGCAGGATGTCGGCGGAGACCTCGACCGGGCTCAACACCCGGCCGCCGACCTTCAGGCGCACCATGCCGACCTGCTGGTCGCCGTGGATCTCGTAGGGCACGGTGCCGGAGAGCGATTTCAGATCGGCGGCGCCGCGGCCCATCAGCCGTTTGACCGAGGAGACGACCATTTCCGGCCGCCGCATCTGCTGGATCACCGCCTCGCGCCCGACCACCGGCGCGTCGCCACAATAGGCGACGACCGAGGGGACGAGCCCGTCGCCCTCCTTGTCGCGCAGGATCTCCGGCTTGCCGTCCTTGGCGATCGCCGCGACGGAATTGGTGGTGCCGAGATCGATGCCGATGGCGATGCCGGTTTCCGCCTCATGCGGCTCGGGCGTCTCGCCCGGTTCGTGGATTTGCAGCAGCGTGATCACTCGGCATCCTCCAGCGCGACGCGCCGAGCGCGCGTCTCCTCGAGATACTTGCGCAGATACTTGAACCGGGTCGCGAGCGTGTCGGCGAGCGCGTAATCCTCGGCGGCGAAGGCGCGGGACAATTGCGCGATGAGATCGATCGCCTTGGCACCCGCCTCGACCTGCAGCTTCTCGACTTCGTCGACGGTCGCGGCTTCGGCGAGCTCCTCGCGCGCCTCCATCGCCTCCATCAGCAAAGTCGGGTCGTTGACCGTCTTGTCATGGGACACGGCGGCGTCGCGGCCGGCGAGCTTCAGCAGATAGGCGGCGCGGCGCAGCGGATCCTTCAGCGTCTCATAGGCGAGGTTCATGTCCGCCGCCTGGGATTCGGCGATCGCGCGCTCCTTCGGCGATTTCGCGACGAAGCGGTCGGGATGCAGGACGCGCTGGAAGCCGAGATACTGCTTCTCGACCTTGTCGACATCGAGATCGAAGGTGCGCGGCATGCCGAGCCGCGTGAAGTGATCGACGGCGCCGCCGGGCTGGATGGCGCCGCAGGCATGGCAGAACAGCGCCCGCGCCGCGACCGGCTCCCGACAGGACCAGCACGGGCTCAAATCACCCGCTGCGGGCGATTTCGGGAATCGCTCGTCCTGCTCGATCTGCGACATGAGAAGAAACCTTGGAAAAGCTCAGACGTGGAAGGATTCGCCGCAGCCGCAACGGCCTTTTTCGTTCGGATTGCGGAAGACGAAGCCGGTCTGCAGCTTCTCCTCGACATAGTCCATCTCGGTGCCGAAGATGAACATCGACGCCTTGGGGTCGATCAGGATGGTGACGCCGTCCTGCTCGACGATCTCGTCCATCGGCCCCTTCGCGTCGGCATATTCCAGCGTGTAGGAGAGGCCCGAACAGCCCTTGGTCCTGACGCCGATGCGGATGCCGGCCGACGGCTTGCCGCGCTTGTCGATCAGCGCCTTCACGCGCTCGACCGCGTGCGGGGTCAGGCTCATCGCCGCCGGGCGCGGCCGCGCGACACGGCGTGGCTTCGCGGCCGCCGCTTGCGTTGCGGCGCCCTCGGCGGGCACCGCGGTATTCACGGTCTGGTCGTTCATTCCGCGGCCTTGTCCCCGGCCTTGCCCGAGGCGCCGTCGGTCTGCTTCTCGCGGAAGTCCTTGATCGCGGCCTTGATCGCGTCTTCCGCCAGGACCGAGCAGTGGATCTTCACCGGCGGCAGCGAGAGGTGCTGCGCGATCTCGGTGTTCTTGATCTTCTCGGCCTCTTCCAGGGTCTTGCCCTTGACCCATTCGGTCGCGAGCGAGCTCGACGCGATCGCCGAGCCGCAGCCGAAGGTCTTGAACTTCGCATCGGCGATGCGCCCGTCGGCGCCGACCTTGATCTGCAGCTTCATCACGTCGCCGCAGGCCGGCGCGCCGACCAGGCCGGTGCCCACATCCGCCTCGTTCTTGCCGAACGAGCCGATGTTGCGCGGGTTGTCGTAATGATCGAGCAGCTTGTCGCTATAGGCCATGTTCGTACTCCCTCAAATCAGCAGGCTGTGTCGGACCGGGCGATCAGTGCTCGGCCCACTGGATCGACTTGATGTCGATCCCTTCCTGCGCCATTTCCCAAAGCGGGCTCATCTCCCGCAGGCGGTTGACCGCCTGCACGATGTGCTCCACGGCGAAATCCACCTCGGACTCCGTGGTGAACCGGCCGAGGCCGATCCGGAGCGAGGTATGCGCCAGCTCTTCCTCGACGCCCAATGCGCGGAGCACGTAGGACGGCTCCAGCGACGCCGAGGTGCAGGCCGAACCGGACGAGACCGCGAGCTCCTTGATCCCCATCATCAGCCCCTCGCCTTCCACATAGGCGAAGGAGACGTTGAGATTGCCCGGGATGCGCTTGTCGAGATCGCCGTTCAGGAAGATGTCCGGCAGCTTCTCCTTCAGCGCCTTGTACATGCGGTCGCGCAGGGTCTTCAACCGCTCCGCCTCCTGGCCCATCTCGCGATGCGCGATGGCGCAGGCCTCGCCGAGGCCGACGCAGAGCGGCGTCGGCAGCGTACCGGAGCGGAAACCGCGCTCCTGGCCGCCGCCATGGATCAGCGCCTCGAGGCGCACCCGCGGCTTGCGGCGCACGTAGAGCGCCCCGATGCCCTTGGGCCCGTAGATCTTGTGGCCGGAGATCGACATCAGGTCGATCTTCATCGCATCGACGTCGAGCGGGATCTTGCCTGCCGCCTGGGCCGCATCGGTGTGGAAGTAGACCTTGCGCGCACGGCAGATCTCGCCGATCTCGGCCAGCGGCTGGATCACGCCGATCTCGTTGTTGACCGCCATCACCGAGACGATCGCGGTGCGGTCGGTGATCGCCGCCTTCAACTGCTCGAGGTCGATCAACCCGTTCTGCTGCACCGGCAGGTAGGTGACCTTGAAGCCTTCGAGCTCCAGATGCCGGCAGGAATCGAGCACGCATTTATGCTCGGTCGCGACCGTGATGATGTGGTCCTTGCGGTCCTTCTGGAAATGCGCGACGCCCTTCAGCGCCAGGTTGTTCGATTCCGTGGCGCCCGAGGTGAAGATGATCTCCTTCTCGTCGGCGCCGATCAGGTCGGCGATCTGCTTCCTGGCCTTCTCGACCGCTTCCTCGGCTTCCCAGCCATAGGCGTGGTTGCGCGAATGCGGGTTGCCGAAATGCTGGGTGAAATACGGCAGCATGGCCTCGACCACCCGCGGATCGCAGGGTGTCGTCGCCTGGTAGTCGAGATAGATCGGCAGCCGGGGCCGATTCTCGCCGTTGCCGTTCGTCGGGGTGGTGGTCTGGGTGTTCATCGTATTCATCTGTGCCTGTCTCAATTCCTGATCAAGCCGCCGCCGTCATTTGACGCGGCGCGTGGATACGCTGCCAAGCGGAGCAGAACGCCTCGATATCCCCGGCGGTATTGTCCCGGCCGAGGCTGACGCGGATCGCGCGCGACGCCACGTCGCGGTCGAAGCCCATCGCGGTCACCACATGGCTCGGCTTCACCTTGCCCGAGGAGCAGGCCGAGCCGGCGCTGATCGCGATGCCCGCGAGATCGAGGGCCATCACCAGAGTCTCCGCCGACTTCTCGCCGGACGCGAAGCACAAGGTGTTCGGCAGACGCCGCGTCGCGCCGCCGAAGACGATGATCGACGGATCGGCGGCGGTCAGCCGCTGCTCCAACGCGTCCCGCAACGAAGAAATCTGCCCGGCTTCCGCGGGTTCCAGCGCCGCGACGGCCGCGCCGAAACCGGCGATCGCGGCGACGTTCTCGGTGCCGGCGCGGCGATTGCGCTCCTGACCGCCGCCCTGCAGCAAGGGCGCGATCTGCGGCGCGGCCTTCGCCGCGATGAGGGCGCCGACGCCTTGCGGCGCGCCGAACTTGTGGCCCGAGACGGTGAGGAAGTCGGCGCCGAGCGCGTCCAACGCGACCGGCACGCGGCCGACCGCCTGCGCGGCATCGACATGCAGCAGCGCGCCATGGGCATGCGCGATCTCGGCGGCCTCCGCCACCGGCTGGATCACGCCGGTCTCGTTGTTGGCCAGCATGACGGAGACCAGAGCCGGCCGACCCTCGGCGAGCAGCGCCTTCAGGTGATCGAGCTCGACGACGCCGTTGCGATCGACATCGATCGTGGTGGCACCCGCCGCCAGCGCCGGCTTCAGGATCGAATCATGCTCGATCGCCGAGACGATGAGTCGCCGCTCGCCGCGATTGGCGAGCATCAGGGCATTCGCTTCCGTTCCGCCCGCGGTGAAGACGATGTTCTCGACCTTGGCGCCGAGCAAGGCCGCGAGCGCGCTGCGCGCCTCCTCGACGCGCTTGCGCGCGCGACGGCCGAAGCCATGGACCGAGGACGGGTTGCCGCAATCCTCCAGCGCGGCGAGCATGGCGGCCCGCGCCGCCGGGTGAACCGGCGCCGTCGCGTTCCAATCCATGTAGATCGCGCGCTGCATGATTCCGCGACTACTCCGCAGCAGCCGCCGGCGTCGGGCCGGCACCGTTCGCGGCGGGCGGCGTCGCGACATTGGTCTCCGCGCCGTCGGCCTTGGCATGCGCGCCGGAGCGCCCGAGCACCCGCTTCTCGCAGACATCGGCCAGCGAGACCGAGCTCAGGAAGAGATGGATCTGATGCGAGAGCTCTTCCCAGAGATCGTGGGTCAGGCAGCGGCTCTTATCAGCGTGACAGCCGGCGCCGGAATTCGGCTTGCAGCGCGTGGCGCGGATCGGCTCATCGACCGCCATGATGGCGTCGGAGATCCGCGTGTCCTCGGCGCTGCGGGCGAGCAGGTAGCCGCCGCCAGGCCCACGCACCGACTTCACCAGCCCGGCCCGGCGCAGCTTGGCGAAGAGCTGCTCCAGATAGGAGAGCGAAATTTCCTGGCGGCTGGAGATATCGGCCAGGGCCACCGGCCGGCCGTTGCTGTGCCCGGCCAGATCCACCAGCGCCATGACGGCGTAACGTCCCTTCGTGCTCAATCTCACGGCAGGTCCTCCTCAGATATGATTCCTCAGCTCGTAGACGGCTGAGGCGGCATCGTCCTC
>DASZYM010000543.1:0-15126 GCA_035545355.1 Dongiaceae bacterium | reverse complement strand
CGGTCGGCGGCCAGGAGAACAGCATCGCGATCTTGCCCTGCAGCCAGGCGACCCAGGCGGCGACCGCGTCGAGGTCGTTGTTGCCGGGCATCGAGGCCTTGTTCTGGGCGATCATCTGCTCCAGCGTCTTCTGCCCTTCCGGCCCGGCGATCAGGGCGTGGAAGTCGCCGTCGTCGAAGAACTTGCCGCCGTTGGCGCGGTACTGCTGCAGGAAGCTGTACTGGTTGCCCGGGCTGCCGAACTTGCGGAAATGTGCGGCGCCGTAAACGTTGGGCGCCATCTGGTCGGTGATGAACTGCGCGGTCTGCGCGTAATCGTCCCAGGTCTTCGGCACTTCGAGATCCTTGCCGAACTTCGCCTTGTAGGCGTCCTTCAGCTTCGGATCGTCGAACACGTCCTTGCGGTAATAGAGCGCGAACTGGTCGCCGTCGTCGAAGAAGGCCCAGGTCTTGCCCTTATAGGTCGGCATCGCCTTGAAGAGCGGGTGATAGTCCTCGAGATCCGCCTTGTTGATGTACTTGGTGAAATAGTCGTCCAGCGGAATGATGACGCCGCCATTGGCCAGCGACGGGATCCAGGCCGGCTCGACGTCGAGGATGTCATAGGCGCCGGAATTGGCGATGTGCTCGGCGATCGGCTTGGAATACTGGTCGGGATGCGGCAGCTCGATGACGTTCGAGTTCATGCCGGTCAGCGCCTGCCAGAGCGGACCGGAGAAGTTCTTCGGCTCCAGCGCCTGCAGGCCGGCTTCGTAGGTCATGTTGAGCGTGGTGCCGCTGTACTTCTTGGCGGCCTGCACCGCGCGATAGGCGCTGCTGTCCTGCGGGCTCTCGGTCGAGGCCTTGATCGCCGCCGCCTGCGCCTGGCCGAGCGGGGTCGAGGGATCGGCCAGATCCACCTTGGAGAGATCGACGGTATCCGCCCAGGCCTTGCTGGCCGCCGCGGTCCAGCCGAAGCCCGGCACCATGGCGGCGCCGCCCATCGCAACCAGCTTGGTCAAGAAGCTGCGGCGCGAAGTGTCGCCCCGAAGCCAGGCATCGACCTCTTCCGCCAGGCCGGCGTTGAAGTCGCGTTTTTCACGCTCGTTCATTCTGGTCTCCTCCCAGTTTATGGCCATCGCTTCCGCGATCGCCCCAATTCCACCGCAGGCCTTAGCCTCGGCAGAAACTCTCCCCGCGAGCCCCGGCGTCTTTAAGCGCCGTAGCGGCCCTTGTAGTCCTCGAGCCGCGCCTTGAAGCGCGGCGTATCCACCACCTGTCTGTTGACCACGCCGTTCGGCACGCGGCCATGCTGGATCTCCAGCACCGCTTTCACGTCGGCGGCGCCGTTGCCGGCGAAGCATTGATCGGTCCAGCAGAGCGCATGCGGCGCCAGGATCACGTTGTCGAGCTTCAGGATCGGCTCGTCGGCGGGCACCGGCTCGGTCTCGAACACGTCGAGCCCCGCACCCGCGATCCTCTTCTCCTGCAGCACCTTGGTGAGCGCCTTCTGGTCGACGATCGGGCCCCGCGCGGTGTTGATCAGGTAAGCCGTCGGCTTCATCAGCGCCAGGCGCTCGGCATTGACCAGATGATGCGTCTCCGGCGTCAGCGGGCAATTGACCGAGAGGATGTCGGCCCGGCGGAACACGTCTTCCAGGCTCACGAGCTCGATGCCCAGCTCCGCCGCCACTTTCGTGTTGGCGAAGGGATCGTGGGCGATGAACTTCATGTCGAACGGCCTGGCCATGCGGAACAGCTCGGCGCCGATATTGCCGATGCCGATCGCTCCGAGGGTGCGGCCCACCAGGCCGACGCCCATATGCTGGGCGCGCTGGTTGAACGTGTCCGGGCCGCCGCGGGTGAGCCTGTCCTTGGTGAACATCTTGCCGGTCAGCGCCAGCATGAAGGCCAGGATCGAGACCGCGACCGGCCGCCGGACCCCGTCCGGCGTGATCACCACCGCGATGCCGGCCTCGGTGCAGGCCTGGACATCGACATTGTCATAGCCGACACCGAACCGCGCCACGACCGAGAGGCGGCCGTTCGACGGGATGCTCTCCCTGGCAAAGCGCGGCACCAGCAGGATCAGCGCGTCGAAATCCGCGAGCTGCTCGGCCTTCAGCGGATTGTCGGCCTGGATATAGGCCATCTCGACGTTCTTCGCCGAGAGCAGCGGCTGCAGGTCGAAATCCGGGAAGGTCGGCGATCCGTCCGGCTTCTTGAAGTCGCCGGAGAGCGCGACGCGGAAGGGTGCCGTCATTTCTTCTTCCCCTTCTTGCCGCCGCCTTTCGCCCCTTTGCATTCGGCGCGCAGCTTGGAGACCGCCTCGGCCAGTGCGTTGTGCAGCACCCAGACGTCGCCCGAATAGCAGATGAGGTTGAAGCCCCAGCGCCGGTTGATCTCGACGCCGGTCTCGACATTCGGCACCAGGCGGCCGAGCGACTTGCCGTGCCTGGCCGTTGCATTGGCGACCTTGTCGATCGCCTTCAGGAAAGTCGGATGCTCGAACTGCCCCGGGACGCCGAGCGAGACCGAGAGGTCGAAATGCCCGACCCAGAGGCAGTCCACGCCGTCCATCGCCGCCATCTCGTCGGCGTTCTTCACGCCCTCCGCGGTCTCGATCTGGCAGAACAGGGTGGTGCGGGCATTGGCCGCCTTGAACTTTTCGTTGACCGGGCCGGGGCGGTAGCGGTCATGCGCGACCTGCAGCGCCACGCCGCGCTTGCCGTCGGGCGTGTATTTCATGCAGTCGAGGATGTGCCGCGCTTCCTTCGGGCCGGCGACCATCGGCAGCATCACGCCTTCGGCGCCCATGTCGCAGGCGCGGGCGATGTGGTGGTATTCCTTCGAGGGCGCGCGCACGATCGCCGGGAGATCGGCCGCCTCGAAATAGCGCAAGGCGCTCTTCACGGTCTCGAAGCCGAAGCCGGAATGCTCCAGGTCGAACAGCACGAAGTCGCAGCCCGCCGATTTCATGATATGCCCGATCCCGGGCGTCGCGAACTCGACGATGAAATGCCCGAAGGCAGTCTGTCGCTTTCCGGCCATGGCCTTGAGGCCGCGGTCACTCATGGTCAACTCCTCCACTGTTGGGCGCGGCTTCCGGGCCGCGCCGGGTACTCTTCTTGGCCGCCTAGGCGGCGGATCCTTCGCAGACCAGCTCGTATTCGCTGACGGTCTTGTCCGCGACGAAGGGCGCGCTCGCCTCGTTGAAGATCGCGAAATGCGGCGTCTTCAAGTGCAGATCGAACGCGGCGCGGTCGTCGTAGACCTCGTAGAGCAGGATGCGGTTCGGGTTCTTGCGGTCGGCGCAGACATCGAACCGGCTGCAGCCCTTCTCGTCGCGCACCGAGATGCGCGCATTCTCGTCGATCAGGCGGCGGAACGCCGTCATCTGGCCCGGCTTCACCCGGAAATCGACCAGGATGACGAAGCCGCTCATTCCGCGCCCCGCATCGCCTGCCAATAGGCGCTGGAGACCTGGTTCAGATGCGCGCGCATCACGCGCTCGGCGCGGTCGGGATCATGCGCCGCGATCGCATCGTGGATCGCCTTGTGCGCCTTGTAGGCGAGCTGGTTCTGCCCCGGATAGGTCGCCAGCGTCACATGGCGCTGCTGCACCAGCCATTCGGCGATCGCCGAGTGGAAGGCGGTGAAGATCGGGTTCTTGGGGATGACCGCCAGCACGTAATGGAAGGCGACATCCGTCCGCTCGAACCTGGCGAGGTCGCCGATCGACTGCCGGTTGACCTCGAGCGCCGCGGCCAGGGCGCGCAGGTCGGCGGCGGTGGCATGCTTGGCGGCGTGGCGCGCCAGGCCGATCTCGAAGAAGGCGCGTGCGTCCTGGAACTGCTTGACGCCGTCGGGCTGGGCCAGCATGTGCCGCGCCGCGCCGGAGAGGCCCTCCAGCACGACTTCCGGCGTCGGCCGCGTGACCTTGGCGCGCTCGCCGGATTTCAGCTCGATCACGCCCATCTTCCGCAGGTGGAACAAGGCCTCGCGCACCGCGGTGCGGCCGACGCCGAACTGCACGGTCAGCTCGCGCTCGGAAGGCAGCGGATCGCCGGGCTTCAGTGCGCCGTCATGGATCATCGCCTCCAGGCCCGAGGCGACATCCTCGTAGAGCCGGCGGCGGCGGATCGTCCCCTTGGCGGTGCGCAAAGCGGATAGGGCCATGTGGTCTACCTATCATACCAGCAGCGGCCAGAGGCTATCGGCGAGGCGAAAGCAGAGTCAATGCGGATTCGTCGCTGCGCTGCGGCGAACGCGACGGGTTCGCGCCGCCCGCGCCTTCGATCGCGGTCGGCGCTCAGCGCTCGGCGTCGATCTCGCGCCCCAGCCGGAGGATCTCGCGGACCAACAGGTCGAGGTCCGCGCGCCGCGTGCGGTGGTTGTTGATCGCGACCCTGAGGCAATGCCGTCCGCGCACCGTCGTGTCGGACAGGACCGCGATGCCCTGCTCCTGGAGCCGCAGCATGATCTCGACGTTCAGCGCCTTCAGCGCCGCGTCGTCCATCGCCCGCGGGCGATAGCGGAAGCAGACGATATTGATGCCGACGGGAGCCGCCAGCTCCAGCAGCGGCTCTCCGGCGATCAGGTCGGCAAGGTAGCGGCCCTGCGCGATGTTCTGGTCGATCAGCCGGCCGAACTTGGCGACGCCCTGCTCTTTCAGGGCCATCCAGACCTTCAGGGCGCGGAACCCGCGCGAGGTCTGCAGCCCGTAGTCATAGAGCCATTCCGCGGCGGCGAGGCCGCGCGGCTGGCTCGCCAGGTATTCCGGATTGACGGCGAACGTGTCGCGATGCGCGGCGGGATCGCGGACCAGGGCGCATCCCACCTCGAACGGCGCGTGCAGCCATTTATGCGGGTCGAGCGCCACGGAATCGGCGCGGCCGATGCCGGCGACCCGCCAGCGGTTTTCCGGGGCGATGGCGATCAGCGCGCCGATGCAGCCATCGACATGCAGCCAGAGACCCTCTTCCGCCGCCAGATCCGCCAGCGCTTCCAGGTCGTCGAAGGCGCCGGTATTCACCGTGCCCGCCGAGGCGATGATGCAGGCCGGTGCGAAGCCGCAAGCGCGGTCCTCGGCGATGGCCGCGCGCAGGGCGGCGAGGTCGATGCGGAAACCGGCATCCGACGCGATCCGCCGGAGGGCGCGGTTCCCGAGCCCCAGGGCCTCGACCGACTTGCGGTGACAGCTATGGACCTGGTCGGAGGCATAGAAGCGCAGCGAGCGTTCGATCGCCGCGACCCCGAGCTCCCGCACGTCGATGCCGGCCTTCACGTTGCGTGCGACGTTGAGTGCCAGCAGATTTGCGACCGAGCCGCCGCTCACCAAGGTGCCGCTGGCATCGGCGGGAAAGCCGATCATCTCCTTCAGCCAGTTCACCACCTGGCGTTCCACCAGGACGGCGGCGTGGTCGCCGCCGCCGAGATTGGAGCCCTGCACCGCCGCCAGGAAATCGCCGAGCGCCCCGGTGAGATTGGCGCTCCCCATGTACCAGGCCCAGAAGCGGGGATGGATGTTGCCCATGGGATAGGGCATCACCCTTTCCGTCACGGCGCGATAGACCTCGTCCAGCGGCGTCGGATCGCGCGGCGCCGCCGTTTCGAACGCGGCCCGCACCGCCTCCGGCATCGCCTGCCAGGCGGGCCGCTCGCGAATCGTGCGCAGGTGGTGGATCGCGTCCTCGACGACGCGATGGCCGAGCCTTTCGGCTTCAACCCAGGAATCGGGATCGAGGCCTTCCTCGGCCGGACGGACGATCTGGTCCATGTCCCGACCGCTACTCGGCCG
Source organism: Dongiaceae bacterium (assembly GCA_035545355.1). GTDB lineage: Bacteria > Pseudomonadota > Alphaproteobacteria > Dongiales > Dongiaceae > Dongia. The sequence goes on along the minus strand of DASZYM010000543.1, from coordinate 9,348 downwards.
CGAACTGGTAGCCCGGGGTCGATTGCGAGAGCGCCTGGTCCTCCTCGTTCATCTCGACCTCGATCCCTTCGAACATCGGGGTGCTGAGATAGCGCTCGCCGGTATCGGGCAGCATGCAGAGGATGACCGAGCCTTCGGGCATGCGCTCGGCGATCTGGCGCGCGGCGCCGAACGTCGCGCCGCTGGAGATGCCGACGAAGATGCCCTCCTTCTGCGCCAGCGCCTTGGCCCATTTGATCCCTTCCGCGCCGGCAATCGGGAACAGCTCGTCGTAATAGCGGCGATCGACCGCTTCCTGCAGCACCTGCGGGATGAAATCGGGGGTCCAGCCCTGGATCGGATGCGGCTCGAAGGCCTGGTGGCTGGAGGCCGGCGCGCCGTCCGGATTGCGCGCCTGGGTCTGCTTGCTGCCGAGGAGCTGGGCGTTCGCCGGCTCGCAGAGCACGATCTTCGTGTCCGGCCGCTCCTTGCGCAGCACCCGCCCGACGCCGCTCACGGTGCCTCCGGTGCCATAGCCGGTGACGAAGGCGTCCAGCCGCCCACCCTTGAAGTCGTTGACGATCTCGCGTCCGGTCGTGGTCTCGTGGATCGCGGCATTCGCCTCGGTCTCGAACTGGCGGGCCAGGAACCAGCCGTTCTTCTCCGCAAGCTCCACCGCCTTGCGGTACATGCCGAAGCCCTTCTGCGCCCGGGGCGTCAGCACGACCTTGGCGCCGAGCATGCGCATCAGCCGGCGCCGCTCGATGGAGAAGCTGTCCGCCATGGTCACCACCAGGGGGTATCCCTTCTGGGCGCAGACCATGGCCAGGCCGATGCCGGTATTGCCGCTGGTCGCCTCGACCACCGTCTGGCCGGGCTTCAGCGCGCCGCTGCGCTCGGCCGCCTCGATGATGTTGAGCGCCAGGCGGTCCTTCACCGATCCCGCCGGGTTGAACGATTCCGCCTTCACATAGATCGTGCGCCCGGCCACGCCGACATTGTTGATCCGGATCGCCGGCGTGTCGCCGACCGTGTCCAGAATGCTGTCGAAGAGACGTCCCCGGCCATTGGTCGTCCGCGGGGTGGTCCGGATGTCCGCCTTGTGTGCCATATCACTCCTCCATGCGTTTAGGGGCCGGCTCAGGGGCTTTCCGATGCGGGCCGCCGCCGACAGTGATAGAACAAAAGTCGAGCCCCTGCCGTGGAAGCCACCGTGGAAACGGACGTGGAATCGACCCAGATCGCAGCGCACCGGGCGGAATCCGGCCTGGTGTTGCGCCTGCTCGGCCCGGTCTCGGTCATCCGGGACGGGGTCGCGGTCGCCTTGCCGGCCTCCCGCAAGGTGCGGGCGTTGCTGGCCTACCTGGTGCTCGCCCCCGGCCCGGTCCCGCGCGGTCGGGTGAGCGATCTCCTGTGGGATGTCGCCAACGACCCCCGCGGCGAGCTGCGCTGGTGCCTGACCAAGCTGCGCAAGATCCTCGACGCGCCGGGCCGGCCGCGCGTACGCGCAAGCCGCACCACGCTCACCCTCGACCTCGAAGGCTGCGACGTCGATGTGCTGCGCCTCCTCGGCGCCGATCTCGACGCCTCGACGCCCGCGGCTTTGCAGGCGCTGGCCGATCTCTGCGCCGGGCCGCTGCTGGAGGATCTGGCGATCGACCGCTGCCCGCATTTCGATGCCTGGCTGGCGGAGCAGCGTTGGCGTTTCGATGCGTGCCGTGCGGCGATCCGGGATCGCCTCGCCGCATCATCCTCGTCCATCGTGGTGCGCGAGCACGCTGTCGCCGCCGAAACGCCCGTGGCGGCGGCTCATCGCGCCTCGCTCGCGGTGATGCCGTTCCGCGAGGAGAACCCGCAGCCCGGCGGGATCGCCGGCGGCCTCACCCATGACATCATCACGCGGCTGGCGAAGCTCCGGCATTTCTTCGTCATCGCCCAGGGCTCGGTCTTCGCGCTCGCCGAGCAGAAGATCGGCTCGACCGAAGCCGGATCGCGGCTCGATGTCGACTATGTCGCCGGAGGAAGCCTGCACCGCCGCGACGGACATCTGGTCGTGAGCGCCGAGCTGATCGAGACGCGCACCGGACGCCTGATCTGGTCGGAGACATTCGACCGCAAGCTCGACGATCTCTTCGCCGTTCTCGATGAGATCGGCGACCGCATCGTCTCCTCGATCGCCGCCGAGATCGAGACCGCCGAGCGCAATTGCGCGATCCTGAAGCCGCCGAGCTCGCTCAATGCCTGGGAGTCCTATCATCGCGGCCTCTGGCACATGTATCGCTTCACCAAGGAAGAGAACGCGACGGCGCGGCACTTCTTCGCGCAGGCGGTGAGGCTCGATCCCACCTTCGCGCGGGCCTATGCCGGCCTCTCCTTCACCCATTGGCAGAGCGCCTTCCAGAGCTGGGAGGATCGCGCGCGGGCGATCGATCTCGCCTACGACGCCGCCGGCCAGAGCCTGATGGCCGACGATCGCGATCCGGTCGCGCATTGGTCCATGGGCCGCGTGCTCTGGCTCCGCGGACGACACGACGAATCCCTGGTCGAGCTTCAGGGCGCGGTCGATCTCAGCCCGAACTTCGCGCTGGGCCACTATGCCTTGTCCTTCGTCCACTCGCAGTCCGGCGATCCCAGGGCTGCGATCGTCGCCGCCGATCAGTCGCGGCGCCTCAGTCCGTTCGATCCGCTGCTGTTCGGCATGCTGGGCGCGCGGGCCATGGCGCTGGTGCGCCTCGGCGCCTTCGATGAGGCCGCGGATTGGGCGGTGAAAGCCGCGGCGCGGCCCAATGCGCATTCCACCATCCTGGCGATCGCCGCGCATTGCCTGGCGCTGGCCGGGCGCCTGGAGGAAGCGCGCGGCTATGCCTCGGGAATCCTGAAAACGCGGCCGGACTATCGGGCCGACGATTTCCTCGCCACCTTCCACTTCCCGCCCGACGCCGCGGCGCTGTTCCGCGAAGGCGCCCGGCGGATCGGGCTCAACTAGCCGACCGGCTGGACTTCCTTCCATCGGCGTTCAATGCCACGATAGGCGCTTGCATCAACAGCGAGCACGCCCCATGGATCGCGCCGAGAAACGCCCGTCGACCGCCTTCGCCACCGTCGATTACGACCGACCGGGAAAGCAGGTCGGCTTCATCATGATCCCGCATTCGCCGAACGACGATGCCTGGGGCGCGACCCGCATCCCGGTTGCGGTCATCGCCAACGGCAAGGGCCCGACGGTGATCGTCGAGGGCGGCAATCACGGCGACGAATATGAGGGACCGATCGCCATCACCGAGCTGATCCGCGACCTCGATCCCGCACGGATCCAGGGGCGGCTGATCCTGCTGCCCTCGATCAACGCACCCGCGGCGATGGGCGGCCAGCGCGTCTCGCCGATCGACGGATTGAATTTCAACCGCACCTTTCCCGGCGATCCCTACGGCTCGATGACCGAGCAGATCGCGGCCTATATGATGGATGTGCTGTTCCCGATCGGCGATGCCTTCGTCGATCTCCATTCCGGCGGCTCGTCGCTCGACTTGCTGCCGAGCGCCATCGTCGAGCCCTCGACCGATCCCGCATTGCGCCGCAAGAACATCGAGGCCGCCAAGGCCTTCGATGCGCCGCTGACCGTGGTCATCGACAATATGGGCGATCCCCGCACCGCCACCGCCGCGGCGTGCAGCAGCGGCCTCATCACCACCGGCACCGAGATGGCGGGCGGCGGGACCGTGCGCCCCGAAGCCTTGGCGATCTGCCGCCGCGGCGTCACCAATGTGCTGGCGCATCTGGGCGTGCTGCCGGCGGAGAAGAAATCCGCGCCGCGCAATGACGGCAAGCTGCTGGAACTGCCCGGCGCCGATGCCCATGTCTTCGCCACCGCGGACGGCATCTTCGAGCCGTTCCACGCCCATGGCCGCGAGGTGCGGAAGGGCGAGGCGGCGGGGCGGATCCACTGCACCTGGGATCCGACCAAGGCGCCGGAGACCGTGCATTACCAGGCCGACGGCATCCTCTATGGCCTGCGCCAGCCCGGCCGCGTCCGCCCGGGCAATTGCTGCGCCGTGGTCGCGGCACCCTATAGCGGCCAGCTCTGAACGCTCTGATGCCGGCATCCTTCACGACCAAGCCGCTCGACCGATCCACCTGGCCCGATTTCGCCGCCTTGGTGGAGCGCCATAACGGCGTCTGGAGCGGCTGCTGGTGTCTCTCGTTCCACGAGCGCCCGCGCGGCAGCTACGAAGCCAACCGCGCGGCGAAGGAATGCCGCGTGCGCGATGGCAACGCCCATGCGGCGCTGGTCTTCGCCGGCAGGACGTGCATCGGCTGGTGCCAGTTCGGCCCGACCGAGGAGCTGCCGCGGATCAAGAACCGCAAAGCCTATGAAGAAGGATTGGAGAAGCTGCCCGATTGGCGCATCACCTGCTTCTTCGTGGACAAGGATCACCGCGGCCAGGGCGTGGCTGCGGCGGCGCTGAAGGGTGCCGTGCAGGAAATCCGCCGTCTCGGCGGCGGCACGATCGAGAGCTATCCGGAAGACGTGACCGGCAGGAAGACCTCATCCGCCTTCCTGCACAACGGCACCACGGCGATGTTCGAGCACCAGGGCTTCAAACGCACCCGCCGCCTCGGCAAGAACCACTGGATCGTGGTGAAGACCGTGCGCGGTGCCTAGCTAATCCACGCGCCAGAGCGAAAGCAGCGGCCCGCCCTTCCCGCCGACCGGATCGGAAGCGGGGAACGGCACTTTCGCGATGCCGGCGACCTTCTCCGGCTTTGCCGCGTCGCGGTTCATGTCCGGGTGCTGTCCCGGCGGATAGGCGCCGACCACCAGGAAGTCGCCGCTGGCCTCCAGCCTGCAATGCCCGGTGCCGGCGGGCAGCAGCGCGACATCGCCCGCTTCGACCGTGACCTCTGTGCCGTTCGGCCCGCCCAGCAGCAGCCGCGCGCGGCCGCCGGCAAAGCCCAGGACCTCATGCGCGCCGGTATGGAAGTGGTGATAGGGATAGACGCCGTTGCGCCAGGCCGAGGGCCAGCCGTTGCGGTCGAACATCGCCTCGAAGCGCGCGGCGGGATCCGCGCCGCCGATCTCCACCGCCCGGCGATAGACCAGCACCGGCAGGCGCGGATTGTTCGGCACCCAGCCGTTCGGCTGCAGCAGCAGCGTTTCGGGCTGCGGCGCGGCGGCAATCTTCGCGGAACGTGCCTCGGCCATCGGTGGTCTCCTTCCGGTGCGGTGTACAGGCGCGTTCGCGCCCCCACCACACTCCGAACCGCCGGCGGCGGCCGGCGTTCCCCTCAGGTCGTGCCGGAAAGATCCGTGTTCATGATCGGCAGCGAGCGGATCCTCTTGCCGGTCGCGGCGAAGATCGCATTGCAGAGCGCCGGCGCGATCGGCGGCGTGCCGGGCTCGCCGATGCCGCCCCATTTCGCGCCGCCGCTCAGCACCAGATGGGTCTCGATCGGCGGCGTGTCGGCCATGCGCGCGACCTGGTACTGGTCGAAATTGCCCTGTTCCACCGCGCCGTCCTTGATGGTGATGGCGCCGAACAGGGCCGCCGACAGGCCGTAGACCACGCCGCTCTCGATCTGCATCGCGACGGTCAGCGGATTGACCACATGGCCGCAATCGACCGCAGCGACGACCCGGCCGATCTTCAGCACGCCCTTGGCATCGACCGAGGCTTCGACGATCTCGCCGACGATGGTGCCGAAGGATTCATGGATGGCGATGCCGCGGCCGCTGCCCTTGGGCATCGGCTTGCTCCAATCGCCCTTCTCCGCGAGCGTGTCCAGGACGGCGATGAAATCCGCTTTCCCCTCCAGCAGCTTGCGCCGGTATCGATAGGGATCCTGCCCCGCCGCATGGGCGAGCTCGTCGATGAAGCTCTCCATGGCGAAGGCGTTCTGCGAGCTGCCGACCGAGCGCCAGAACATCACCGGCACATGGGTGTTCTTCAGGATGCAATCGACCTCCAGCGCGCTCACCTTGTAGGGCAGGTTCGCCAGGCCCTCGACCGCCGAGGGCTCGACGCCGCTCGGCACCGTGCTGACGCCGAGCGAGCGCTGGATCGACCCCACCGCCGTCTTCGCGTGCAATCCGTTGATCGATCCGTCATCCGCCAGCGACGCCTCGAAGCGGATCGCCGCCTGCGGCCGGTAGCGGTCGTGGCGGATGTCCTCCTCGCGGGTCCAGACCAGCTTCACCGGCTTGCCGACCGCCTTGGAGACCAGGACCGCCTGCTCCAGCTCGTCGTTGATCGCGCGCCGGCCGAAGCCGCCGCCGAGGAAGCAGTTGTGGATATAGACATTCTCCGGCGCGATCCCGGCGGCCTTGGCCGCGCGCTTCAGCGCACCGTCCGGATCCTGGGTCCCCATCCAGACATCGATCCGATCCGCCTGCACATGGGCGGTGCAATTGAGCGGCTCCATCGGCGCATGGGCGAGATGCGGCACTTCATAGAGCAGCTCGACCTTCTTGCCGCTGCCGAGTCCCGCCGCGACATCGCCGTTCTTCACCGCGACCGCCAGATCGCCGTCGAGCGCCGCGCGATATTCGGCGGCAAATTGCGCGCTGTCGGTCTTGGCCGCCGGCCCTTCGGCCCAATCCACCTTCAGCGCGAGCGCCGCTTCCTTGGCGCGCCAGAAACGGTCGGCGACGACCGCGAGCCCGCCCGGGATCGGTACCACCGAGACGATCCCGCGCTTCGCCTTGATCGCGCCATCGTCATAGGATTTGACCGTGCCGCCGAAGACCGGGCAGGTGACGACCGCGGCATAGAGCATGTCCGGCAGCCTTGTATCGATGCCGAACTTGGCCGAGCCGTCGAGCTTCGGCGCGGTGTCGAGCCGGGCCAGCGGCTTTCCGATCAGGGTGAACTGGTCCGGCGTCTTGATCGCGGGCTCCGCGGCGAGCGTGATCTTCGCCGCATCGGCCGCCAGCGCGCCGAAGCCGAGGGTCCGATTGCTCGCGGCATGGATCACCTGGCCGTCCTTCACGCTGCAGGATTCCGGCGGCACGTTCCATTTCGCCGCCGCGGCCTGGATCAGCCGCACCCGCGCGCTGGCACCCGCTTGCTGCAGGTATTCCCGCGAGCGCCGCACCGAGCTCGATCCGCCGGTGCCCATGCGCTGATAGATGTTGCTTTCGCGCAGATTGCGATTGGCCGAGGCATATTCCGCCTTCACCTTGCTCCAGTCGCAGCCCAGCTCCTCCGCCACGATCATCGGCAGCGCGGTGAAAATGCCTTCGCCCATCTCCGACTTGGCGACGCGGATGACGACGCTGTCATCGGGCTCGATCACCAGCCAGGCATTGACCTCCTGCCCGCCCGGGATCTCGTCCCAGGGCTGCGCCGAAACCGCGCTGGTCTCGGCGGCCGCGGGCATGGCGAAGCCGACGGCCAGTCCGCCGGCGGCGCTCGCGGAGACGACCAGGAAACGGCGGCGCGTCAGGTGCTTCCGTATGACGGTCATGGCGCGTCCTCCCTTCAACCCTTCATCATCCCGGCGGCGCGATGGATCGCGGCGCGGATGCGGGGATAGGTGCCGCAGCGGCAGATGTTGGTGATGTTGTCGTCGATATCGGAATCGCTGGGATTGGGCGTCTGCGCCAGGAACGCGGCCGCGGCCATGATCTGCCCGGACTGGCAATAGCCGCATTGCGGGACGTCCTCGGCGAGCCAGGCCTTCTGCACCGGATGGCCGGCATCGGGCGACAGGCCTTCGATCGTGGTGACCTTGGCGCCGTCGAGATCGCCGACCTGCACCGAGCAGGAGCGCGTCGCATCGCCGTTGACATGCACCGTGCAGGCGCCGCATTGCGCGATGCCGCAGCCGAATTTCGTGCCGGTCAGGCCGAGCTCGTCCCGGAGCGCCCAGAGCAGCGGCGTTTCCGGCTCGATGTCGAGCTGATGCGGCGTTCCGTTGACGATGAGGGTGACCATGCGCGGACCTCCAAATGGGGCGGCTCGGATTCCGGCGGGAGTTGCTCGGCACGATGGAGAGAACGAGAGGCGAGACCGTGCGTCGGGCCGGACCGGCAGGTTCAATCGATCGAAGCGGCGAGAGCGGCGCCCGATGGGCGCGTCGCGCGCACTATCGCGCGCCGATTCGCGGCGACAAAATCACATTTTCCGGCGGCGCTGCCGCGCTTCCGATCGATGTGCCCGCCGAAATAGAACGTCTCGGCGGTTGCATCGAACCCGACCTGCCGTCTCGGCTTCACAGGCGTGCAAATCCGGAACCGCGCGCTGCCGGCGGGGCTCGAGTCACATAAACGCCCCGGCGCGCCCGCTCGGGAATTTCCAAACCGGTGGAACTCGGGTGCCGGAACATGCCTATACTCCCAGACCTCCATCCGTTCGAATTGCTCCCCTTGCCCCGTCCCGCACCCGCCACCGAATTTCCCGATGGATTGCCGCTGCCGCGGCGCTATTGGGCGATCCTCACCATCGCGCTCGGCATCATCATGGCCGTGATGGACGGCGCCATCGCCAACGTGGCGCTGCCGACCATCGCCCAGGACCTCCAGGCCAGCCCGGCCTTCTCGATCTGGATCGTCAACGGCTACCAGCTCGCGATCACCATCTCGCTGCTGCCGCTGGCATCGCTCGGCGAGATCGTCGGCTATCGCCGCGTCTATCTCGCGGGCCTCGCGCTCTTCACCGTCGCCTCGCTGGTCTGCGCGCTGTCGCACAGCCTGCCGACCCTGACCACCGCGCGCGTGATCCAGGGTTTCGGCGCCGCCGGGATCATGAGCGTCAACTCCGCTTTGGTGCGCTACATCTATCCGCACAAGATCCTCGGCCGCGGCATCGGCATCAATGCGGTCGTGGTGGCGATCTCCGCCGCCGCCGGCCCCTCGGTCGCGGCGGCGATCCTCACCGGCTTCACCTGGCCCTATCTCTTCGCCGTCAACATCCCGTTCGGCGTCGCCGCGTTTCTCATCGGCATCCGCGCGCTGCCGCACAGCATTCGCGGCAAGCATGGATTCGACTGGCTCAGCGCGATCTTCAGCGCCTTGACCTTCGGTCTCGGCATCGCCGCGATCGACAGCCTCGGCCATGGCGAGCCGCCGCTCTACTACCTGTCGGAATTGGCCGTGGCGGTCCTCTCCGGCATCGTGCTGGTGCGCCGGCAGATGGCGCTGCCTTCGCCGCTGCTGCCGGTCGATCTGCTGCGCATCCCCATCTTCACCCTGTCGGTCCTGAGCTCGATCTCCTCCTTCTGCGCGCAGATGGCGGCCTTCGTCGCGCTGCCTTTCTATTTCCGCTATCGCTTCGGCTATTCGGCGGTCGAGATCGGCCTCTTGATCACGCCCTGGCCGATCGCGCTGGCCTGCATCGCGCCGATCGCCGGGCGCCTGGCCGACCGCTATCC
>DASZYM010000542.1:0-12073 GCA_035545355.1 Dongiaceae bacterium | reverse complement strand
GGCGTCGCGCAAGGCTTCGCGCACGGTCTGGGTCGCGGTCGGGCCGGAATATTCCGGCTCGGCGGCGACGCTGACGGCAGCCGGCAGTGCCGGTGCCTTGGCGGGAGCGGCCGGCTTCGGAGCCTCGGCCCCTTTTGCCTCTGTCTTTCCCTCGACATTGGCTTGCGGCTTCGATGTCGGCGGCGATGCGGGAGTTGCCCCGGCCGCCTCGTCCTCGCCGCGCAAGACGGCGATCGGCGTATTCACCGCGACGTTCTCGGTGCCTTCCGGCACCAGGATCTGGTCGAGCACGCCTTCATCGACGGCTTCGACTTCCATGGTCGCCTTGTCGGTCTCGATCTCGGCCAGGATATCGCCGGCCTTCACATTGTCGCCCTTGGCCTTGAGCCATTTCGACAGCTTGCCCTCGGTCATGGTCGGCGAGAGCGCGGGCATCAGAACCTGCGTGGACATGGACTCGCGCTCCTTACGCCCGAATGGATTCAGTTGGGACCAGGACGTCGGTGTAGAGCTCGGCGGGATCCGGCTCCGGCGATTGCTGGGCGAACTCGGTCGCGAGCGAGACCCGCTCCTTCACCTCTTTGTCGATGTTCTTCAAGCCGGCTTCGTCGATCGCCTTCTCGGTCATCAGCCGGTCGCGCAGCCGATCGATCGGGTCGTGCTCCTGGCGCATCTTCGCCACTTCTTCCTTGGTGCGATATTTCGCCGGGTCGGACATCGAATGGCCGCGATAGCGATAGGTCATCATCTCCAGGATGTAGGGACCCTTGCCCTCGCGCGCATAGGCCAGCGCCTTTTCGCCGGCCGCGCGCACCATGCCCACATCCATCCCGTCCACCTGCTCGCCGGGAATGCCGTAGGCCTCGCCGCGATCGCAGAGCTTGGCACCGGCGGCGGAGCGCTGCACCGAGGTGCCCATGGCGTATTTGTTGTTCTCGATGATGTAGACGGCCGGCAGCTTCCAGAGCGCCGCCATGTTGAAGCTTTCGTAGACCTGGCCCTGGTTCACTGCGCCGTCGCCGAGATAGACCATCGCGACCTTGCCGTCCTTCTTGTACTTGTGCGCGAAGGCCAGTCCGGTGCCGAGCGGCACCTGGGCGCCGACGATGCCATGGCCGCCGTAGAACTTCTTCTCGGCGCTGAACATGTGCATCGAGCCGCCCTTGCCCTTGGAATAGCCGCCGGCGCGGCCCGTGAGCTCGGCCATGACGCCTTTCGGGTCCATGCCGCAGGCGAGCATATGGCCATGGTCGCGGTAGGAGGTGATGACCGTGTCGCCCTCCTCGGCCGCCGCCTGCATGCCGACCACCACGGCCTCCTGGCCGATATAGAGATGGCAGAAGCCGCCGATGAGCCCCATGCCGTAGAGCTGCCCCGCCTTCTCCTCGAAGCGCCGGATCAGCAGCATGTCGCGGTAATGTCGGATCAGGTCTTCCGCCGAGAGCTTGGCCGGTTGCGACGACGCGGACTTGGCGGCCGCGGGTTTGGTTGCGGTCTTGGCCATGGAGCCCCCTTTTGAAGATTGCAGCGAGTGTCTGTCTGAACGCGGACCGGACGATTGGGTTCGCAGCGCTTCCCCGTAAACTAGGCGCTGCGCAATTAAAGTTCAATCAGACATAGGTTGCTGAATCGTAAAGGGAAATTACGGTTAACCGAATTTAGGTTAAGCGTAACGAATACGGTCAGTTGGCCGCCGGCTTTGCGCCGGTCTTCGGCTGCTGGTTGAGGAAGATCACCAGGTCGTCGGGATGCGAGAAGTTGAGCATGATCCGCGCCCGCTCCTCCAGCATGTCGAGGTCGAGGCTGGAATTGGAGAGCAAGGCGACGCGCTGCTCCATGGCCTCGCGCTCGTCATCGGTCTTGGTGAGCTCGGCTTGTGCGGTCTTGATCTGCTGGTTGACCTGCATCCAGGCGAGGATGCCGCGATCGCCCTGCACGGCGTGATAGACGAAGTAGCCGGCAAGGCACGCACCCAACATCGGCCAGGCCATCTGTGCGAGTCGACGCTTCAAATCACGGCGCAAATCCATGAAAAGACGGAATCACATCGCAGATTCAGTCGTCAACAGAAATCGATTCAATGGGTTACGCCGAGATCATTTTTCGTGAGTCGAACCCGCGCCGGCGCAAAGCTCACCGCTTCTTCTTGAGATCGCCCGATGGCTGCACAGCCGTACTGCCGTCGCCGGGCCGCATGCTACCGGGTTGCAGACCGGTACCAAGGCCGCCCGGAGCGGTGGACATTGCCGCGGCCTCGTCGATCCCGCCCTGTTGAATCTGACGGTCCGTGATGGTGCTCCCGTTTTCGCCGTCGATCTCGCGCACCGCCTGTTCCCAGTGCTCGCGCTCTTGGCCAATCGGCCTGCCGGACGCTTCCCAGATCTGATGCGCCCGCCGGCGGATGCGCTCTTCGCGTTCGTAATCCATGGTGCTCGCCGCGCCGGAGATCGTTGTTCCGCCGTGCCAAGGCGGGACATGGCCGAAGGTTCCTCAGATAGTGCGGAACCGGGACGCATCTACGCACTTGGGCTTTATCCACAAGCGACAGAAACGACGGTCGAGGCGAAAGATGGGCCTGCAGTTCCTTGGCGAGGTCGGTCTCTACATTCCAGAGCGCGATGCGTTCCGAATCAACGCCCTGGACGGGGACCGTCTGATCGAATGCTATGCACAGCGCTCGGCGCTGGATGCGATCGGCTGTCCGAGCGTCGCCGACGGTCCGACCTTGATCGAGCATTTCGAGAAGCACCGGATCGAGATCGAACTCGCCGCCCAGGTCAAATACCGCCGCTCCCTGACCCCGCTTACGGCGATCGAGGTCGAGGCCGAGGATCTCGCTGAAGATCCGAGGCCGGACGGAGCGGCCTAGGAGGCTGCCATCGCGCTGTCAGCGTTGCCCGGTCTGTTCGAAGCTGACGCGGTGCGATACGCTCCTGGCTCCGAAACGGCGGTTTCGAGCGCCATGGATCCCGACTGGTACGCTGCCTGGCAAGACCAGGCCTTCGAAGAGCTGCTGGAGAAGAACCACCACCTCGAGACCGAGTTCAAGGTCGGTCACTGGACACGGTACGACTACAATCTTCTGTCGAACACGTTGACCTTCTCGGAGCAGGGCGTGCCCAAGGTCGTGGCCGAGATTCAGGTTGCCGGGACGACAGGTGCGGATGATTGGCTCTGGGCATGGGCCAACGAAAGCTTGCCGGCGGAGAGTGCCGCGGATGCGGCACGCGTGCGCGCCTTCGGCCAGAAGCACGGCATCGAAGTCCTGCTGGACGAGCAGACGACGAGCGGCGCTATCGAAGCCGTCGGATGGAAACTGGCGGCCGTCATGGTGCGGGTGACGAACGCACTCGGTGCCTACCGCGCCCCCTCGCGCAACGGCGGCTTGCTGTTCCTAACGCTAAAGCGCATCGCCTGGATGGGATGAATGAGGCGCTCCCGCGCGGTGCGCCTCATCCCGGACGGCGGAACACGCCCTTGCCGGCATAGCGCGCGCTGGGCCCGAGCTGCTCCTCGATGCGGATGAGCTGGTTGTACTTGGCATTACGGTCGGAGCGCGAGAGCGAGCCGGTCTTGATCTGGCCGGCATTGGTGGCAACCGCGATGTCGGCGATCGTGGAATCCTCGGTCTCGCCGGAGCGGTGGGAAATCACCGTGCGATAGCCGGCCTTGTGCGCCATCTCCACGGCCTCCAGCGTTTCCGAGAGGCTGCCGATTTGATTGACCTTCACCAGGATCGCATTGGCGATGCCCTTCTCGATGCCCCGGGCCAGGCGCTCGGGGTTGGTGACGAAGAGGTCGTCGCCGACCAGCTGCACCTTCTTGCCGATCGCATCGGTCAGCGCCTTCCAGCCGTCCCAATCGTCCTCCGCCATGCCGTCCTCGATGGTGATGATCGGGAACTTGGCGATGAGGTCGGCGTAGAGCTTCACCATTCCTTGGGAGTCGAGGGTCTTGCCCTCGCCTTCCATCACGTATTTGCCGTTCTTGAAGAACTCGGTCGAGGCCGTGTCGAGGCCGAGCGCCACCTCGTCGCCCGCTTTGAAGCCGGCCTTCTCGATCGATTTCATGATGAACTCGAGCGCCTTTTCGGCGCTGGCGATATTGGGGGCGAAGCCGCCCTCGTCGCCGACATTGGTATTGTGCCCGGCGGCCTTTAGCTCGCTGCGCAGGGCGTGGAACACTTCCGAACCCCAGCGGATCGCCTCGGCGCAGGTCGGCGCGGCCCAGGGCAGGATCATGAACTCCTGGAAATCGATCGGATTATCGGCATGGGCGCCGCCGTTGATGATGTTCATCATCGGCACCGGCAGGGTCGAAGCCTGGGTCCCGCCGATATAGCGATAGAGCGGCAGCCCGGCTTCCGCCGCCGCCGCCTTGGCGACGGCGAGGCTGACGCCGAGGATCGCATTGGCGCCGAGGCGGCCTTTATTGGGCGTCCCATCGAGATCGATCATGGTGCGGTCGATATGGAGCTGGTTGCTGGCCTCCAGGCCGGAGACCGCGTCGAAGATCTCGCCGTTGACGGAATCGACCGCCTTCAAGACGCCCTTGCCGCCGTATTTCTTCTTGTCGCCGTCCCGAAGCTCGACAGCTTCATGCGCGCCGGTCGAGGCGCCGGACGGTACGGCGGCGCGGCCCATGGCGCCGCTCTCCAGATTGACATCGACCTCCACGGTCGGGTTGCCGCGGCTGTCCAGGATTTGCCGCGCATGGATGTCGATGATCGCGCTCATGCCGAAATTCCTCGCTGAAATCTGGAAGGGGATGGGCAGTTATAGCGGCGAGGCCGCCGGTCGACTACCGCGAATTGCCGGATTTTCCCGCGGATTCAGCAGGAGGCTCCGCCGCTTGCGGCGCCAGCTCCGGCTTGGCGGTTTCAATCGAGGCCAGTGTCTCGTCCACCGAGCGGGACAGCATCTCGCGCTCCTGCTCGGCGAGGGTCTCGATCAACGTGCCCAGCCGCGCCATCCGCCCGCCTTCGCTGGTCGCCAGGCTGATGCCCAGCATGCGGCAGAGCTGGTGCAGCGACAGGCCGCCGAGATCGCGGGCCAGCAGCCATCGGCCGGCATCGTTGAGGGCGATGACATTGGCGGATTTCAAAGTCTCCAGGATGAGCTGCATGCGCACGGGATCGGCCTGGAGCTCGCGCACGATCTCCTGGGTGCGGAGCCCGGCGCCATGGGAACGCGCCTGCCGCAGCAGCACCAGCGCGGCCAAGCCGAGGCTGAGCTGGTCGCCGCGGCGGTGATGGGGCGCCACCGAGCGCCGGCCGGCGCGCCATTCCGGCAGCGCCGCCGTGACCTCGGCGCCGATCAAGGCGGTGATCCAGGCGAGATACATCCAGAGCAGGAAGATCGGGATCGTCGCCAGCGCGCCATAGAGCTGCTGGTAGGAGACGTACTTGAGATAGAGCCCGAACAGGCGCTTCACCACTTCGAACAGCAGCGCCGCCGAGAGGCCGCCCCAGATCGCATCCGGGATCCGCACATAGCGGGTCGGCATCAGCCGGTAGAACAAGGCGAAGCCCGCCGTCTCCAGGGCATAGGGTCCGACATTGGCGAGGAATTCGACCCCCGCCGACACGCCGTAGAAATCGGTCTTGCCGGCAACGCGGAAGAAATAGGTCGAAATCGAGAAGCTGATGCCGAAGAGGATCGGCCCCAGGGTGATCAGCGCCCAATAGACCGGCAGCCGCCCCCACTTTGCCTTCCGCGAGGTCGAGCCCCAGATCCGGTCGAAGGCGACTTGGATGGTGTTGATCAGCAGGATCGAAGTCACGACCAGGCCGATGACGCCGGCGCCGGTCGCCTTGCCGGCATTGCGGATGAAGGTGTCGAGATACTTCTGGACGACCGGGCCGACACTCGGCGCGAGGTTGTTGAACAGCACGCCGATCAGGTCGGCTCGCATGTTGGAGAAGCCGGGGAAGGCTGCGAACATGGCGAGACCGATGGCCAGCAGCGGCACGATCGCCAGCAGCGAGGCATAGGACAGCGACCCCGCCACCTCCGTGCAGCCGTCGGCCTGGAACCGCGCCAGGACATAACGCAGGAAGCTCGGCGTCGCCTTGGAGGTGCGCCCGGCAAGCGCGCGCGCCTTCTCCGCGGCTTGCGCCGCGGCCGCCAGTCTCAGCCGACGCTGCTCGACATTCTCGGCCATCCCGGCCCGCACCAACCTGTGCTCCCCAACCGCGAAAAACCTACGCTTCGCCGGGAGTCGCGGTCAATCGCCACTGGCTTTTCAGTGACCTCAGCTCGCCTTCCGTTTTGGCCGCCGGAGGAGCTCACCGCCGCAATTCGGGCAGATGCCGTTCATCGTATCGGTGCAGGTCTTGCAGAAGGTGCATTCATAGCTGCAGATATAGGCCTCGCTTTCCTGCGGGAGTGCGGCGTCGCACTTCTCGCAAACCGGGCGCATTTCCAGGCTCATCCTTCCCTCCCGAGGCTCACCCGATGATCGAAGTCTATCGTACCAGTGTGATCCCCGCCCCGGTAAGGCGCGTCTGGGCGCTGGTACGCGATTTCAACGCCATGCCGGAATGGAACGCGGCGATCAAGACCTCGACCATCGAGAACGGCCCGGCCGATCGCGTGGGCTGCCGGCGCCGCCTGGTCTTCGACGATGGCAGCATCTGGACCCATGAGCTGACGGGGCTTTCCGATGCCGAGATGACCATCGCCTATGCGATCGTGGGCGTGCCCGAGGTGACGCGGGTGCCGATGCGCAACTACCACGCCGCGATCCGCCTGGAGCCGGTGATCGACGGCGACCAGTGCTTCATCGCCTGGCGCGCGACCCTCGATACCGACTACGAGGCCGCCGTCCGCGAGCGCGCCGGCGCCGTGTTCCAGGCCGGTTTCGACGGGCTGAAGCGGAAATTCGCTTAGGTCCTAACCGGCGATCTGCTGGGCGTAGACGTCGTCCGCGCGGATGCTGAGCTCGTGCGTGTTGGGCACCAGGTCGAACACCAGATGCCGCTTGGAATGCCAGCCGACGGTATGCATGCCGATCGGATCCCGGGGCAACTCGACGCTGAAATGGATCGGCTGGTCGTTGGTCCGCCCGGCATCGTTCACCACGTCGCGGATCAGCCGATAGATCTTCCGCCGCAACGACTCGTCCAGGCCGTTCACGCCGAGATGCCGCAACACGGAGTGCTTCACCAGGTAATACACGTCGTTCACCTGCTGATGGCGCACCACCGTCTCGTATTTTCCGAAGCGCACCCGCTCCCGGTCGTGATGCTGGATGATCTCGGCCAGCATGTCGAACGCCATGGGCTGCGGCTTGCGGCCGTAGAACTCCAGGCGGAAATAGAGGTCCTGGTCCTCGCCGCCATAGCCTTCCATCACCTCGTCATAGCGGTCGATCGCGAGATAGTCCGCGCGCCGCACGACGCAGCTGCCGCAGGCCGAATTGGTGCGGAGGTCGGCCGGAAAGAAGCGGTGGAAGGTATCCTGCGCATCGAGCGCCGGCCGCAGGCGCTCGACGAAATCGGGCGCCACCACGATGTCGGCATCGAAGAAGGCGATCCACTCGCCGCGCGCTTCGGTGGCGCCGATATTGCGGGCCCGTGCGGTATTGAACCGCGGCGCGTCCTCGACCTTGACGACTTTGGCCGCGGGGAACTCGCGGGCGCAGACCCCGATCGTGTCGTCCGGGCAATCGTAGTCGACGACGATGACTTCGGTATCGGGCTGGGCGAGAAATGCCGGCAGCGAGCGGCGCAGATGATGCAGCCGGCCTTTGCAGGTTGTGACGATGGATACACGCGGCACGTCGCCTCCCCCTCAGCGGTGCTGCACGAGATCCCATTTGTTGCCGTAAATGTCCCGGAACACAACCACCGTCCCGTACGATTCCTCGCGCGGCTGTTCGGTGAAATCGACGCCGCGCGCCCTATAAGCCTCGTAATCCCGCCAAAAATCGTCGGTGTTGAGAAAAAGGAATACGCGCCCCCCGGTCTGGTCGCCGACCCGCGCGGATTGCTCAGGATTGGCCGCTTTGGCCAGCAACAGCGCAGTCCGGCCATCGCCGGGCGGCGTCACGCGCACAAAGCGCTTGGTCGGACCCCCTGGTGTACTCCCTTGCGGCGCGTCCTCGATCAGACGGAAGCCCAGAACCTGGGTGTAATAGGCGATGGCGCGATCGTAGTCGTCGACCAGCAGGGCAATGGCAGCCAAGTGCTGTTGCGGACCGCCGGCCATCCTCAGGGCTGGATGCTCTCGACCGGTCGCTCCTTGGCGAGCTTGTCGAAGGCCATGATGGTCTCGAGCAGCTTCGGCATGTGCTTCAGCGGCACCATGTTGGGGCCGTCGGAGGGCGCGTGGTCGGGATCCTGGTGCGTCTCCATGAAGACGGCGGCGACGCCGACCGCGACGGCGGCGCGCGCCAGCACTGGGACAAACTCGCGCTGGCCGCCGGAGGTGGTCCCCTGCCCGCCCGGCTGCTGCACCGAATGCGTGGCGTCAAACACCACCGGGTAGCCGGTATCGGCCAGGATCGGCAGGGCGCGCATATCGCTGACCAGGGTGTTGTAGCCGAAGGAGACGCCGCGCTCGCAGGCCAGCACGTTGTCGTTGCCGGCCGCCGAGCACTTGGCGATGACGTTCTTCATGTCCCAGGGCGCCAGGAACTGCCCCTTCTTGATGTTGATCGCGCGGCCGGTCTTGGCGGCGGCGATCAGCAGATCGGTCTGGCGCGAGAGAAATGCCGGGATCTGCAACACATCGACCGCTTCCGCGGCCTCGGCGCACTGCTCCTCGGTATGGACGTCGGTCAGCACCGGCACGCCGTATTTGTCGCGGAGCTCGGCGAAGATCGGCAGGCTGGCTTTGAGCCCGAGGCCGCGCGCGGTGGCGCCGCTCGACCGGTTCGCCTTGTCGAAGCTGGTCTTGTAGATGAGGCCGATGCCGAGTTTGCCGGTGAGCTCGGTCAGCGCATGACACATCTCATGCGCATGTTCGCGGCTCTCGAGCTGGCAGGGTCCGGCGATCAGCGCGATCGGCCGGTCGTTGCCGATGGTCAGATTGCCGATCCGGACGTGGCGTTGCTTGGCCATGGTCTCTTCTCCGTCTCGTCATGCCCGGGCTTGACCCGGGCATCTCATGCCAATCAGCGCGAGATCGCCGGGTCAAGCCCGGCGATGACGGAATGTCTTATGCAAATCATATCTTATGCAAATCCTACACCAACCGCGACTGGGTCAAAGCCGCGCCGATGAAGGACACAAACAGCGGGTGCGGCTCGAACAGCCTGGACTTCAGCTCGGGGTGGAATTGCACGCCGACGAACCAGGGGTGATCGGGGATCTCCACCATCTCCGGCAGCACACCGTCGGGCGACATGCCGGAGAACTTCAGGCCGGCCTGCTCCAGCCGGTCCTTGTAGTTGATGTTGACCTCGTAGCGGTGCCGGTGGCGCTCGCTGATCCGAGTCTTGCCGTAGATGCCGGCGATGAGGCTGCCGGGGGTCACGTCGCACTCATAGGCGCCCAGGCGCATGGTGCCGCCGAGATCGCCGCCGGCCTTGCGCTTCTCCAGCATGTTGCCGCGGAGCCATTCGGTCATCAGGCCCACGACCGGCTCCTCGCTCGGGCCGAACTCGGTCGAGCTGGCGTTCTTCACGCCGACCAGGTTGCGCGCCGCCTCGATCACCGCCATCTGCATGCCGAAGCAGATGCCGAAATACGGCACCTTGCGCTCGCGGGCGAAGCGAGCCGCCTGGATCTTGCCCTCCGAGCCGCGCTCACCGAAGCCGCCCGGCACCAGGATGCCATGCACGCCTTCCAGATGCTGGACCGCGTCCTCGCGCTCGAAGATCTCGCTGTCGATCCAGTTCAGGTTGACCTTCTGGTTGTTGGCGATGCCGCCGTGCCGCAACGCTTCCGCAAGCGACTTATAGGCATCGAGCAGCGAGGTGTACTTGCCGACGATGGCGATATTGACCTCGCCCTCGGGATGGCGGATGCGCTCGACCGTGTCATGCCAGGGCTTCAGGTTCGGCGCCTTGGCGTCGAGGCCGAAATGCCGGCAGACCTCGTCGTCGAAACCCTGCTCATGATAAGCGCCGGTCACGGCATAGATCGTGTCGACATCCAGCGCCTGGATGACGGCGCTGGGGCGCACGTTGCAGAACTGCGCGATCTTGCGCCGGCTCTCGGCCGGGATCTCGCGGTCGCAGCGGCAGAGCAGGATGTCGGGCTGGATACCGACCGATTGCAGTTCCTTGACCGAATGCTGGGTCGGCTTGGTCTTGAGCTCGCCGGCGGCCGGGATCCAGGGGATCAAGGTCAGATGCACGAACATCGAGCGCTCGGAGCCGAGCTCGTTGCCGAGCTGGCGGATCGCCTCAAGGAACGGCAGGCTCTCGATATCGCCGACCGTGCCGCCGATCTCGCAGAGCACGAAGTCCTCGTCCGAGAGATCGGCCTTGATCCAGTCCTTGATCGCGTCGGTGACGTGCGGGATCACCTGGATCGTGGCGCCGAGATAGTCGCCGCGGCGCTCCTTGGCGATCACGCCCTGATAGATCTTGCCGGTCGTCACACTGTCCGACTTCCGGCACGAGATTCCGGTGAAGCGCTCGTAATGGCCGAGATCGAGATCGGTCTCGGCCCCGTCATCGGTGACATAGACCTCGCCGTGCTGATACGGGCTCATCGTGCCCGGGTCCACGTTCAGATAGGGGTCGAGCTTGCGCAAACGCACCTTGAATCCGCGCGATTGCAGCAAGGCACCGAGTGCCGCCGACGAAAGACCTTTGCCGAGAGAGGAGACCACGCCGCCGGTGATGAAGATGAATCGCGTCATGGGCGTTCCTTATGGAACGAGTCGGGACACCCCGGCAAGTGGTGGTCACTTGCCGGTGGGAGATGCTTGATTTCCAAGGGACTACTGACCCGAGGGCGCGGCCGGCTGGGCCGGGGCGGCGGGCGCCGCCGGTGGAGTCGCTGTTCCCGAGTCGCTCTTGGGTGCCGTGGGCGCGTTCGAAGCCGGCGCTTCGGGCTGGCCACCCGCCGGGGCTTGCCCGGTCGGCGCCGCGGGCTGGCTGGTGCTGGTCGAAGGAACCAGCGTGGTGTTACCGCGGATCCGGTGATCGCCGTAGGCCAGGACCAGGCTGGTGATGAAGAAACCGGCCGCCAGGAAGGCGGTGGTGCGGGTGATGACATTGGCCTGCGAACGGCCCGAGAGGAACCCGCCCATACCGCCGGCTCCGCCGCCGCCACCCAGGCCGCCGAGCCCGCCTTCGCTCCGCTGCATGAGGACGATGATGCCGACCAGGCCGACGGCCAGGAAGATGTGCACCACCAGGATCAGGGTATGGACAATCTCGGGCATGCCGAAAGCGGCTCCAATCTCGGTTCGCGCGGGGTTCTAAACGGTTTGAGATGGGATTTCCAGCGCCGATTTCCAGAGGCGGAGGAAGGGGTTGCGGCATGGTTTACACCGCCCTCCGACCCGGTTTGTCCGCCCGGTCGGACCGCTACCGGCATGCCTTGGCGATGCCGAGGAAATCGGCGGCTTTGAGGCTCGCCCCGCCGACCAGGGCGCCGTTGACCTCGGGGACCGCCATCAATTCGGCGGCATTCGAGGGTTTCACCGACCCGCCGTACAAAATCCGGACCCCGGCGCCGCCCTCCACCCCGGTCGCCAGCAGCTTGCGGATATGGCGGTGCACGACCTCGACATCGCCGACGGTCGGCGTTCGGCCGGTGCCGATCGCCCAGATCGGCTCATAGGCGACCACCAGGTTGGCGGCGCTGGACCCGGTCGGGATCGAGTTGGAAATCTGCGTTTCGACGATCTTCAGCGTGTCGCCGGCATCGCGCTGCGCCTCGGTCTCGCCGACGCAGACCACGGCGCAGAGGCCCGCCGCCTGCGCCGCCTTGCTGCGGCTGCCGTTCATCTTCCAGTTGCCCGCCACCAGGTGCCGCAGCTTCGCCATTCTTCTCTCCACAAACGTCATGCGCGGGCGTGACCCGCGCATCTATATCCAATTGGCCGCAGATGGCCGGGTCAACCCCGGCCATGACGCTTGAGAATCAAGCGGTCAGACGCCCATTACCAGT
>DASZYM010000541.1:0-9449 GCA_035545355.1 Dongiaceae bacterium | reverse complement strand
CATCGGCGCCGCGGTCGCGGCCGGCGCCGGGAGTGGGGTCGGCGGCGGCAGGCTCTGCCCACTGACCGCGCCGGAAGACGGCGCCGCGGGCACGGTCAACGGTTTCGGCGCGCTGGGCGCGGTCGTGGCCATCGGCGCGCCCAAAGCGGGCAGCGGCGCCGACGAGACCGCGCCGGCCGGCGTCGCCGGCGGCACCGCCGCCGCCGTCACGCCGGGCAGATTGGAGGCCTCTGTCGTGCTCGGGATGCTGAGCCGCTGGCCGGGCTGCACCGAATAGGGCGCCTGCAGGTTGTTGACCGAGACCAGCGTGCTCTCGCTGATCCCGTAGCGCTGTGCCAACCCCGAAAGCGTGTCGCCGGACTGCACCACGTATTGCGAGCGCGGCTTCAGCGCGAGCCGCATGCCGGGCGCCAGCCCGTAAGGCGGCTGCAGGCCGTTCATGTCGATCAGGCTGCGGATGGAGGTATCCGTGCGGTCCGCGACCACCGCCAGCGTATCGCCCGGCGCCACGACATAATCGCCGCCGATCGTCTTGCCGAACTCGGCGGAATTGACGACGGGTGCCGCGGCGACCGGCGCCGGCTTCGGCGCCGCGACGTTGCGCGGCCGGCCGCTGGCATTGCAGGCCGCGAGCGCGAGGCAGAGCGTCACCACGCCGGCCGCGCGGAGCAGATGCACGCGCTCAGCCATTGCTCGCCCGTTGCGCCGCGCGCGAGGCCGCACCGCGATCCTCTTCCGGCAGCGCGCCGCCGACCAGCGGCACGAAGCGCACGTCGGCCAGCCGCTCCTGCTTCAGCGAGCCGTCTTCGAGCTTGGTGATGCGGATCAGCACCTGCTCACCGCGCTCCGGTCCCAGCGGCAGCACCATCACGCCGCCGACGGCGAGCTGGTCGATCAGGGTCTGCGGCATCTCCGCCGCGGCCGCGGTGACGATGATGCGGTCGAACGGCGCCTGCTCTTTCCAGCCCTTGCCGCCATCCGCGCATTTCGAGGTGATGTTGTGGATGCGGAGCTGCTTGAACCGCGCCTCCGCCTCGTCGAGCAGAGACTTGAAGCGCTCGATCGTGTAGACCCGCCGCGCCAGCCGGGCGAGGACCGCCGCCTGATAGCCGGACCCGGTGCCGATCTCCAGCACCTTGTGCGACTTCTTCACCTGCAAGGCTTCGGTCATCATGGCGACGATCTGCGGCTGGCTGATGGTCTGGCCCTGCGCGATCGGCAGCGCCTGGTCCTCGTAAGCCTGATCATGGAAATGCGGCAGAACGAAGGCCTCGCGCGGGATGCGCTCCAGCGCATTCAGCACCGCGCTGTCGGTGACGCCCGCACCGCGCAAGCTCATGATGAGCCGGATCTTGCGCGCGGCGAGACTCACGCCCGGCTCCCTCGCGTGGCGTTCTCCCGCGTGGCTTTCGCCTTCTTCGCCCGCCGCCGCTGGGTCGCCGGCCGCGTCTGCGTGGCGGCGCGCGCGCCGGGGAAGAGTCCGGCCATGCGCTTCAGCATCACGCCCTGGGTCAGGTCGAAATGCAGCGGCGTGAGCGCGATCGCATTGCGCCCGATCACGGCGAGGTCGCTGTTCGGATCCTCGGGATCGTCATTGGTGAAATCGCCGACCCAGAGCACGTCGCGGTCGAACGGATCCTTGGCCTTCACCACCTGCACTTCGGACTTGCGCCGGCCCTGGGCGCCCACCGCCATGCCGGTGACCTGGTCCGGCGGGATCGGCGGGAAGTTGACGTTCATCAGCAGGTCGTCGGGCCATTCCATGGCCACCAGCTTCTTCACCACCTCGGCGCCGAACTTGAGCGCGGTCGCCCAATGCAGCGTCTCGCCGATGCGCACCTGGCTCATGGCGATCGAAGGGATGCCGAGCATCGAGGCTTCCATCGCCGCGGCGACGGTCCCGGAATAGAGCACGTCCTCGCCCAGGTTGGCGCCGCGATTGACGCCCGAGAGCACGAGGTCCGGCCGCTTGCCTTCGACCAGGTGGTTCACCGCCAGCAGCACGCAATCGGTCGGCGTGCCCGAGGTGGCGAAGCGCTTCTTGCCGAGATGGTGGATCTGCAGCGGCCGCCGCAAGGTCAGCGCATGGCTGGCGCCGCTATGCTCGCTTTCGGGCGTCACCACCCACACGTCGTTGCTGAGGCTCCGCGCGATCTTCTCCAGGATCTGGAGGCCCGGCGCATGGATGCCGTCATCGTTGGTGACCAGGATGCGCGCATTCTTGAGATCGACCGGCGGCGACTTACCCAACTTTGATGGCCTCCAGGCCGTGCATATAGGAACGCAGGACGTCCGGGATCGCGATCGACCCGTCCTCCTGCTGATAGTTCTCCATGACGGCGATCAGCGCGCGCCCGACCGCGACGCCCGAGCCGTTCAACGTGTGGACGAAGCGCGTGCCCTTCTCGCCGGACTTCCGGCAGCGCGCCTTCATGCGCCTGGCCTGGAACTCGCCGCAATTCGAGCAGCTCGAAATCTCGCGATAGGCGCCTTGCCCCGGCAGCCAGACCTCGATGTCATGGGTCTTCTGCGCGGCAAAGCCCATGTCACCGGTCGAGAGCGTGATGACGCGATACGGCAGGCCTAGCTTCTGCAGCACCGTCTCGGCGCTCGCCGTCATCCGCTGATGCTCGTCGTCGGAACGATCGGGATGCGCGATCGAGACCAGCTCCACCTTCATGAACTGGTGCTGGCGGATCATGCCGCGCGTGTCCTTGCCCGCGGCCCCCGCTTCGGAGCGGAAGCACGGCGTCAGCGCGGTGAAGCGCCAGGGCAGCTTGTCCTCGTCGATGATCTCGTTGGCCGCGAGGTTGGTGAGCGGCACTTCCGAGGTCGGGATCAGGTAGAAGCCCTGCTCGGTCTTGAACAGGTCTTCCTCGAATTTCGGAAGCTGGCCGGTGCCGTAGAGCGCCTCGCTCTTGACCAGGAAGGGCGGCGCCACTTCGGTATAGCCGGATTCCTGGGTGTGGACGTCGAGCATGAAAAGCGCGAGCGCCCGCTCCAGCCGCGCCAGCGCGCCTTTCAGCACCACGAAGCGCGCGCCGGAGAGTTTCGCCGCCGCCTCGAAATCCATCAGGCTCCCCGTCGGACCTAAAAGGGCCTCGCCGAGCTCGAAATGCTGCTTGGGCTTGAAGGCGAAGTTGCGCACGTTGCCGACCGTGCGCTCGACCCGGTTGAAGCTCTCGTCCGGCCCATCGGGCACGTCGGCGGTCGGCAGGTTCGGCTGCGCGGCGAGCAGCGCTTCCAATTCACGGCCGAGCGCCTGCTCGTCGGTCTCCAGCCGGGCGAGCTCGTCCTTGAGCGCGGCGACCTCGGCCATGATCGGGCCGGCATCGCCGCCCTTGGACTTCACCTGGCCGACCTGGCGCGAGAGGTCGTTGCGCTTGGCCTGCAGTTCCTGGAACCGGGTCTGGGCCGCGCGCCGCCGCTGGTCGAGGTCGATGACCTCGGCCGAAAGCGGCGGCAAACCACGCCGCTGGCGCCCCTGGTCGAAGGCCGCCGGGTTCTCACGAATCCATTTAGCGTCAAACATTTAGGTCGAACGTGCCGAAGCTCCCGAATCGGCTGGGAGTCTATCAGGAAGCGCCGGGAATGCGAAACATTGCGGTGCCGAATATGCGGCCCGCGGGATCGTCCGGCAGTGCGACGCTTGCGGCATCTCGGCTGCAGTCAACCCCACCTTACCGCCCATCTTGGGGGCAGAGACGCGAGCAGGGTGCGTACCCTGCATCGCACGTCACGTGCGTGATGAATAGTGGTGACGATTTTCGTTGTTGCTGCCCCGCCCCAAGATGGGGCGGTGCTGTGGGGTTGATGCAGCCGTGATGGTTCCGAAGATCGCTCGCGCCCTGATCCAGCGCGAGAACCCCTACGAGGCCGGCGTGACCTCGCCGCCGGTGTCGCCACTCTCGGCGGCGGCCGCCGCGGCATCCGCCGCCGCGCGCTTCTTCTCCACCGAGCGGGCGAGCCAGATCGAGATCTCGTAGAGGCCGATCATCGGCACCGCCAGCGAGCACATGCTGATCGCATCGGGCGGGGTGAAGATCGCCGCCACCACGGTGACGATGATGACCGCGTAGCGGCGCTTGGCGCGCAGCCCCTCGGAGGTCACGATGCCGACCCGCGCCAGCAGGGTCAGGACCACCGGCAGCTCGAAGCAGAGGCCGAAGGCGAAGACCAGCTTCATGACGAGATCGATGTACTCGCCGATCTTCGGCATCAGCTCGATCGAGGCGTATTGCTGGTAGGAGACGAAGAAGTGCAGCGCCAGCGGCAGCAGCACGAAATAGAGGAAGGTGGCGCCGACCGCGAACATGATCGGGGTCGCGATCAGGAACGGCAGGAAGGCGGCGCGCTCGTTCTTGTAGAGGCCGGGCGCCATGAACTTGTAGATCTGCGTCGCGATCAGCGGGAAGGTGATGCAGAGCGCCGCGAAGGCGCCGATCTTGACCTGGGTGAAGAACGGCTCGATCAGGCTGGTATAGATGACCGGGCACGCCCTGCCTTGGGCGAGACAAGCCTTCTCGAGCGGTGCGGTCACCAGCGCGAGCACCGGGCGCCAGAAATAGAAGCAGACCAGGAAGGCGACGATGAAGCCGACCATCGAATAGAGCAGACGCGTCCGGAGCTCAGTCAGGTGCTCCAGCAGCGGCATCTTTACATCGTCTTCGGCTCCCGCCATCCGTCCGGCCCCAGGATCAGTTCTTCGCCGCGCCGACAGGCTCGGGCGACGGCGTGCTGTCGGGGCTCTCGGCTTCCGGCACGGCTTCCGGCTGCGTGGAAGGCGGCAGGGTCGGCGTCTCGGCCGCGGCGATCTCGACCGCCGCATCCTCGGTCGGCGCGGTCACGGTCGCGGGCTTGGCCGGGGCGGTCGGGTCGACCTCGGTCGCTTCCTTCAGCGCGGTCTTCATCTCGCCGGTCGGATCGACCGTCTTCTCGATCGCGCTCTGGATGCTGTTCTTGTTCAGCGACTGCACTTCGGCCAGCTTCTTGCGCGCTTCTTCGAGGTCGGCCTCGCGGATGATATCGTTGACCCCGCTCTGGAACTCGCCGGCGAGCTTGCGCGCGTTCTTCATGAGCATGCTGATGGTCCTGAGCGCGTTGGGCAGCTCCTTCGGGCCCAACACGACCAGCGCCAGAACGGCGATGACCGCCATTTCGTCCCAGCCGAGATCGAACATGCTCTATGACCCTGGCCCGCCGCAGTGGCGGCGGCGCAGTGTGCCGCCCCCCGCTGAACGCGGCTTAGCTGCGCTCGATGGTCTCGGGCTTGCGGGTTTCGGGGGCCGCCTTGGCGAGGTCTTCCGACTTGTCGTCCTTCAGGCCCTTCTTGAAGGCGTTAATGCCCTGGGCGAAGTCGCCCATGATGTTCGAGATCTTGCCCCGGCCGCCGAACAGCACGAGCACGACGGCCAGCAGGATCAAAAGATGCCAGATACTTAAGCTGCCCATGTCGGCGCCTCTCCCTGATCTTCTACTCGGGCCGGACTATGGCAAATCCGACCCACACCTGCAATCAATCCCTCGGCTGCAGGCAATGCCGAAATCTTCGGGGTTTCCAAAGGATTTAAGCGCTCCTGCGCCCCTGCGCCAGAGGCCATCGGCGGCAGCACGAAGATTTGCGCGGATTCCCGCCGTCCGGGCCGCGCAACCGCGCCTTACGCGCTTGAAATAGCTGGGTTAACCCTTAATTCCACCAGCTTTTCGCGCCGGCGCGCCCGGCCGAGCGCCGCGGCGCGGCAACGCTTTCCGCCGCGCCGGGCTCGATATCCATCAGGAAGCGGTGCGCGGGGCTCAGCCGGTCGTAGAGCGCGTCGGTCAAATAGTCGCGCTGGACGAGCTGCTGGGCCAGGTCGCGGCGCGTATAGGTGAGATGCAGCACCCGCCGCCGCGCGCCGCTCCGATTGACCGTCCCGGCATGCCAGAGCGAGGAATTGAGCACCGCCACCGCGCCCGCGGGCGCGGTGATGTAGATCTCGCCGGGATAGGGTTTCGCGAAATCCTTCGGCACCAGCGCCTGTTCCTCGGGCGTCAGCGGGGCCTGCTCCCAGTCGCCGATATTGACGTAAGGCACGTTGATCGGCGGCCGGAGATGCGATCCCGGCACCAGCCGCGTCGGCCCGTTCTCCAGGGTCATGTCGTCGAACAGCAGGATGCCGTTCGCCACCCACCAATCGTCCGGGAAGTATTTCGGCACGTCGGCATGGAGATCCTGGTGGCCCTGCCCCTTCAGCGGATCGCGCAGGTTGGCGCCGTGAAGCTTGAACTCGCCGAGCAGATGCTGCGCGGCGGCCAGCAGCGGCTTGCATTCGAGGCAGCGGTCATAGACCGCGGTCTTGTTGAAGATGTTGGAGAGGCGCGGCGCGCCGGGCTCGACATGGACCTCATGGCCGCCGCGGTCGCGCTCGATGGCGCTCAGCCGGTCGAACTCCTCGGCCATCTCGCGGCATTCGGCCGGGCTGTAGACGCCCTCGACCAGGAAGTAGCCCTGCTCGTCCAGCGCGCGCCGCCATTCCGGCTTGAGCGCGTCGCCGGCCAAGCCCAGTTCACGCAAGGCTTGCTTGGTGTACATCGCAACCCTCCGAACGCTTCCGGAGAGGCTAGCGCCGCTGCGGCGCCCCTACAAGACGGCGTCGGTCACTCGGTTTCGGCCTGCTCCGCGACCATCTTGCGCTCCGAGTCCGGCCCGTCGGAATCGCCTTCGGACGGCTCCTCGCCCTCCTCGGCTACGTCCTCGGCATCCGCGGCGCCTTCGCCATCGTCGTCGCCGCTGTCGTCATCGTCGTCGTCGTCATCGCCATCGTCGTCGCCGTCGTCATCGTCTTCGTCAGCGTCGCCGTCGCCATCGTCGTCGTCGCCGTCGTCATCTTCGTCGGCGTCGTCATCATCGTCGCCGCCTTCTTCACCGGTATCGCCATCGTCACTGTCTGCGGCTTCGCCGTGTTGTTCGAGGAGCGCGCTCTCGTAATCGTCATCGGCGGGCTCGGCTTCCTCGGTGCCTTCGACCGGCGGCAACTCGCCGCGCAATTCCTCGGCGGCGGCATCCTCGTCCTCGGTATCCTCCGGCACGGCATGGCCGGCGGCCGAAGCCTGCGTGGCCAGCGTCGAGATGGCGGCGCGGGAATCCAGCAGGCCGGCGGCGCGCAGCTCCTCCACGCCCGGCAGCGCTTCCGTGCCCTCCAGGCCGAAATGCTCCAGGAAGGCGCTGGTGGTCGCCCAGGTCACCGGGCGGCCCGGCGTCTCGCGGCGGCCATGCGGCTTGATCCAGCCGATCTCCAGCAGCAGATCGAGCGTGCCCTTGGAGATGACGACGCCGCGGATCTCCTCGATCTCGGCGCGGGTGACCGGCTGGTGATAGGCGATGATCGCCAGCGTCTCGATCGCGGCGCGGCTGAGCTTGCGGTTGACCTTGCGCTCGATCTGCAGCCGCTCGGCCATGTCCGGCGCGGTGCGGAAGGCCCAGCGGTCCTCCGTCTTCATCAGATGCACGCCGCGATTGGCATAGGTCTCGGCCAGCTCCGAGAGCAGGCCGGGCAGATCGGCGTCCTCGGGCAGGCGCGCCTTCAGCGCCTTTTCGGCCAGGGGTTCCGTGGAGGCGAACAGCACCGCCTCGAGCAGGCGCAGCAATTGGAAGCGATCTTCACTCATCGTCTCAGCCCTGTTGCAGCTCGATAGGCTCGGCCTGCGGACGCGGCGTCGCGCGGCGCAGGTAGATCGGGGCGAACACGCCTTCCTGCCGAAGCTCGATATTGCCGTTGCGCGCCAGCTCCAGGGTGGCGGCGAAGGTCGCCGCCAGCGCCGCGCGGCGCTGCAGCGGCGTGGTCATGCCTTCGGGGAGGAAATTCCGGAGCGTGGTCCAGTCCAGCACCTGGCCCAGCATGTCGCCGATCCGCTTCAGCGCATCGTCCATCGAGAAGAGATTGAGCGGCGCGATCCTGAGCATGCCTTCGCGGCGGCGCCCCGGATGCGAGCCATAGGCCTTCAGCAGATCGAACAGCGTCACGTCCCAGACGGGGATGTCGATGATCTTCACCGGCTCGGGCGCGCCGCGGGCGAAGAAGTCGCGGCCGAATTGCGGCAAGGCCATCAGCTTCTTGCCGGCTTCCTGCATCGCCTCCAGGCGCTGGAGCTGGAAGGCCAGCGCGGCGGCGAGCTCGGCGCCCGAGGGCTCGCCGTCGCTCGGCGGCTCGGGCAGCAGCAGGCGCGATTTGAGATAGGCGAGCCAGGCCGCCATCACCAGGTAATCGGCGGCGATCTCCAGGCGCAGGCGGCGCGCCCGCGCGATGAAGGCGAGATACTGGTCGGCCAGTTCCAGGATCGAGATCTTCCGGAGATCGACCTTCTGGTCGCGCGCCAGGGTCAGCAGCGCGTCGATCGGGCCTTCGAACCCGTCGAGGTCCAGCACCAGCTCGTCGTCATTGGCGACCCGCGGCGGCGCCTCGTCGAATCCGTCGCCGCCCGAAGGCTCGGCGGCGGGCGTCTCGGCCGGCGGCGGCGACTCGGGCGTCGCGCCGGGCTCCTCTTCGCCGTCCAGATGCCAATGGGTCATATATCGGCCAGTGCATTGCCCAGACCGGCCAGATGACCGATCCCTGCTTGCACATAGCTAGAAGCCGGGCCCAAAATCCAGCCCAAAATATTGATATCCACACCCAAATGAGACCCCACCAGTTGGGGCAGGAAGATCAGGGCGATCAGGATCAGCATCCCGAACCTTTCGGTCCGGGCATAGGCCCGGGCGAGCGCCGGCGGCAGCAGCGCGTTGAGCACCCGACCCCCGTCCAGCGGCAGCAAAGGCAGCATGTTGAACAGCGCCAGCACCACGTTGATGGCGATCGAGGTGAGCAGGACCTGGATCGCCCAGCTCGAGAACCAGGCCGGGGTGAAGGGCATCAGGTGCAGCAGCAGCGCCGAGACAAAGGCCAGGACCAGGTTGCTCCCCGGGCCCGCCGCGGCGACCAGGATCAGGTCGCGCCGGAAATGGCGAAAGCGCAGCGGGTTGATCGGCACCGGCTTGGCATAGCCGAACAGGAAGCCGACGGTGAAGAACATCAGCAGCGGCAGCAGGATCGTGCCGAACGGATCGATGTGCCGCAGCGGATTGAAGGTGACGCGGCCCATGCGATAGGCCGTGTCGTCGCCGCAGCGCCAGGCGACGAAGCCATGCGACGCCTCATGGGTCGTGATCGCGATCAGGACCGGCAGCGCGATCACCGAGATCGCCGTCATCGTCTGGTGGATATCGCCGTGCATCTTGGATGTCGCTTGCTTTCAGAGTTGATAGGACAAGCGCCGACCGGGTCGTCCCCTGGGGGATGCCCTGGGCGCTTGTGCGATCAGGCCATCAACTCGGCCAGCTCGTCGGCCAGCTCGTCCGCGTCGAATTCGGGATCGCGGTTGATGCGCTGGCGGCCCCGTTCATAGCGAAGCCGGGCGGCCTCGGACAAGGG
>DASZYM010000540.1:0-11304 GCA_035545355.1 Dongiaceae bacterium | reverse complement strand
GGTGGCGAAATTCGTCAGGTCTGAATCTTCAATCATTCTCGCCTTCTCGCAGATCACCACCCACTCTTCAATTGCAATCCTGCCGCGCTGTTCAAGGCGTTGAGCAAGAAGGCAACAGGCGGCAAACTGGCTCCCGGCCATATGCCCATCATTGTCGAGACGGACATCACCATGCCCAAAGGCTCCGACCTCCTCATCGCTGCGCTTGAGAAAGAAGGAGTCCGCCGCATCTACGGGATTCCCGGCGAGGAGAATCTCGATGTCGTGGAGTCTCTCCGCTCCTCCTCGATCGAGCTCATCCTGACACGGCATGAGCAGGCGGCGGGGTTCATGGCGGCGACCGAAGGCCGGCTCACCGGCAAACCCGGTGTCTGCCTTTCGACCTTGGGGCCGGGGGCGCTGAATTTCACCACCGCGGCGGCCTATGCCTATCTGGGCGCGATGCCGATGCTGATCCTGACCGGGCAGAAGGGCATCCGGCATTCGCGGCAGGCGCAGTTCCAGATCGTCGATATCGTCGGCGCGATGCGCCCCTTGACCAAGATGACGCGGCAGATCGTGGGGGCCGCGGCGATCCCGACCACGGTGCGCGATGCGTTCCGGATCGCGGTCGAGGAGCGCCCCGGTCCGGTGCATCTGGAGCTGCCGGAGGACATCGCCGCCGAAGAGGCGGAAGCCCCGCTGATCCCGCCGCATCCGATCGACCGGCCCTATCCGGCCCCGGCGGCGCTGGAACGCGTCGCGCAGATGATCCTCGGCGCGAAGAATCCGCTGATCATGATCGGCGCCGGCGGCAGCCGGCCGCGCCTCGTGGAGCCGCTGTCGGATTTCGTGCGGCGCATGCGCGTGCCGTTCTTCAACACGCAGATGGGCAAGGGTGCCGTCACCGGCGGCTCCAATCTCTATCTCGGCACCGCGGCCTTGAGCGAGCGCGACTATATCCATGACGCGATCGAGCAGGCGGACCTGATCATCGCCATCGGCCATGACACGGTGGAGAAGCCGCCCTTCATCATGGGATCGAAGCTCGGCGGGTTGAAGGTCGTGCATATCGGCTACAGCTCGGCCAAGGTCGAGGAGGTCTATCACCCCGATGCCGAGGTGATCGGCGATATCGGCGCCACCTGCGCAGCGCTCGCCGAAAGGCTGGGCGGACGGCTGGAGCCGAGGCCGGAAATGCTGGAGCTGCGCCAGCGCATCCTCAACCACCTGAACCAAGGCTGCCAGGAGCCGCGCTTTCCCGTGACGCCGCAGCGCCTAGTGCACGACGTGCGCGAGGTGATGCCGGAGGACGGCATCGTCTGCCTGGATAACGGCATGTACAAGATCTGGTTCGCGCGCTCCTATCGCACGCGGGTGGCCAACTCGCTGCTGCTTGACAATGCGCTGGCGACCATGGGCGCGGGACTGCCTTCGGCGATCGCGGCCAAGCTGCTCTACCCCGCGCGCGAGGTGCTGGCGGTCTGCGGCGACGGCGGGTTCATGATGAACAGCCAGGAGATCGAGACCGCCGTGCGACTGAAGCTCGACCTCGTGGTGCTGATCATCGTCGACAAGGCCTATGGCATGATCCGCTGGAAGCAGGCCGTCGACCATTTCGCCGATTTCGGCATGACCTTCGGCAATCCGGATTTCGTGAAGTATGCCGAGTCCTACGGCGCCAAGGGCCATGCGGTCGCCGCGACCGAGGACCTGGTGCCCACCCTGCGCGCCGCCTTCGATGCCGGCGGCGTGCACCTGGTCGCCTGCCCGGTGGATTACAGCGAGAACATCCGCGTGCTGACGGAAGAGCTGGGCAATCGCAGCGTGGAGTGACCGGGCTTCGACGCGCCGAACCAGAACGCGCTGGAGTATGAGGGCGAAAGTCCTAGAATAACGCCGCGACTTTCGGGGAGAGTCCGATGGCCAATATCAGCGTGGTTGCGGTCGGCGCGGCGCCGGCCGGCCAGAGTGGATCAGCGGGCAGTGCCGGTTCGGGATCGGGGTCGTCGGGTTCGAGCGGCGGTTCCTCTGGCGGTTCCTCTGGCGGCTCCTCGGGCAGCCAGGCGAGCGGTTCCGCTACCGCCGGACCGCTGATCCCAAAGCCCCGGCCGATCCTCTATCTGATCGCCGAAGAGCAGGAGCTGCCGGATCTGCCGGCGCTGCGGCATTTCACCGAATTCGAGATCACGTCGCTGAGCGAGATCCCCTCGGTGGTGGCCCGGCTGCAGAAGATCCGGGCGGCGATGGGGACCGCCGAATACACCATCATTCTTTATTGCCGGGACGCGGCGATCCCGTCGGACGCGATCGTCGCGCCGTTCAAGGTGTTCGATGACCGTGTCCGCGTGACGCTCTATCGCGGCTGAACGCATGGCCGAGGGACGCTATTCCGAAGAGACGGCGGGCTATCGCGACGCCGCGAAATGGATCGTCGGCAGCTTCTCCGCGCTCGCCGCGCTGATCGTCGGGGCGAGCTCGTTCAGCGACCTCGGCGCGATGGCGTTCGGCGTCCAGTTCTGGATCGCGCTGAGCGGGATCCTGTTCGCGCTCGCGCTGGTCACCCTGGTGATCTTCCTCTGCACCGCGGTGCTGACGCCGACACCGCTGAACCTGGCGGATCTGCGCATCCGGTGGCGCTATCGCTGGGTGAAGCGATGGATCGACCGGCATGGCGGCGGCGCCAACCTGCCCGGCGGCTCGGTCGACGGCTTGATCGACCAATACCGGAATGCACAAAGCCAGGTGAACGCGGCCAGCACAGCCCACAACCAGGCCCAATTCGACGCCGGCGAGGCGCTGCTCGACCAGCTCCAGCCGCATATCAACAACGTGACCGATGCGTTGAAGCTGCGCCTGGTGGCAGCGGCCTTCGGCCGTCTCATTCTGGCGGTCGAGCTGTCGATCCTGCCGATCGCGATCGCGCTCTATGTCTTCCTCTGGGCAACGAGCAGCGCGCACCAGGCGGCCGACAGCCCCTCGCCGCAGGCCCAGACCTTCGCGCTCAGCGCCTACGGCAAGAAGCTCCTGACGGATGCCGGGGTCGGCAACGCCTGCATGAGAGCGCAGGTGACGCTCATCCTCTACAAGGCCCTGCCCTTCGGCGGCGCGGAAGCCTTCACGGTTCCGCCCGATCCCACTTGCGGCAGTGTCCGGATCCAAATCCCGGACCTGCAGAAGTTCGGCACACCGCAATAGACCGGCGGCCGCGGCTCTCGCCGGCGATTCTTTTGTCCTTGACAGGCAACCGGATAGTTCCCTATATAACAGGCAACCGGATGGTTACGTATGGATGACGACGCCGTCTTTCGGGCGCTGGCGGATGCGAGCCGGCGCAAGCTGCTGGACCGGCTGTATCGCCGGAACGGACAGACCTTGCTCGAGCTCTGCGAGGGACTCGAGATGACGCGGCAGGCGGTCGCCAAGCATCTCGCCATCCTGGAAGAGGCGAACCTGGTCGCCACCGAGCGCCGGGGACGCGAGAAGCTGCATTACATCAACCCGGTGCCGATCAACGGCATCGCCGAACGCTGGATCGCGAAGTTCGAGCGCAAGCACCTGACCGCGCTCTCCGCCCTGAAACGGAAACTCGAAGGAGACGATCGATGACCGCGCAATCCCCCGGCCAGTCCCTTGGCACCCCGCAGAGCCGCTTCGTCTATGTCACCTATATCAAGACCACGCAGGACAGATTGTGGGAGGCGCTGACCAGCCGGGAATTCATGGCGCAATACTGGCTGGGCAACCAGCCGGAGGCCGATTGGCGGCCCGGCGGCAAATGGAAGATCGTGCGGCCGAACGGCGAGCCGACCGATAGCGGCGAGATCCTGGAATTCGAGCCGAAGAAGCGCATCGTCATCAAATGGCTGAACGAGTGGAGCCAGGACCTCAAGGCCGAGGGCTATTCCACCTGCACCATGGAGATCGAGCCCGCCGGCAAGCCCGGCGAGGAATCGATGAAGCTGACCGTCACCCACACGATGGAGCGGCAGGATTCCAAGCTGATCGTCGCGGTCGGCGGCGGCTGGCCGCTGATCCTCTCCAACCTGAAATCGGTGCTGGAGACCGGCCAACCGCTGCTGCGGCAGAAGTGAGGGAGTGTCCGAAGGGCAGCTTGGCGTGAGGGCGTTCACTTCTTGAGCCAGGCGAGGAGCGCCACGGCGTTGTTGTGCTCCTCGTCCTTGGCGGCGTAGAGCAGGGTGACGGGGCCGGCGCGGATCTCGCGCCGGAGCTCCTTCATCGCCTCCTTGGCTTCCGGTGCCCGGAGCTCGGCGAAGTAGGCACGCTTGAATGCGGCCCATGCCTCGGGCTTCGCGTGAAAGCGCTTGCGCAGGTCGTCGCTGGGCGCGATCTCCTTCAGCCAGAGGTCGGCCTTGGCTTTCGCCTTGGCGATGCCGCGCGGCCACAGCCGATCCACCAGGATGCGGGTGCCGTCCTCCTTGGAAGGCTTTTCATAGATACGCTTCACGGCGATCTTCATGCGCGCCCTTCCATCGCTGCCAGGGTCCTGACGCCTGCACTCGCTGCAAGCCGTCCTGTGAAATTAGCATAACCCGCGCGGAACATTCACGCGGTCCTGCTGGTTGCTTTCGCGTCCCCCCTGGCGCTGGTGCGAGCACATCCCATGATTCGGATAATCGGAGCGGTCGTCCTCGGCCTGATCGGTCTTTATCTGTTCGGCGGCGGGATCTGGCTGGCCGCGATCGGCGGATCCGGGTTCTATATTCTGCTGGGCGCGCTGGTCTTCATCTCCGGCGTGTTGCTCTATCAGCGCCGGCCGGCCGGGCTGGCGCTCTATGGCATGGCGCTGCTGATCACGCTGGTCTGGTCGATCTACGAGGTCGGCTTCGACTGGTGGCCGCTCGCCGCGCGCGGCGCCCTGCTGATCGTGATCGGCGTGCTGCTGCTGATTCCGCCGATCGTACGCCAGCTCCACCGCAACGCCGCCTATCCCGCGCGCTACGGCTCCGCCAGCGGATTCCTGCTGGCGGTGCTGGTCGTCTCCGCGGTGATCGGCGTGTATGCGATGTTCCAGGATCCCCACGATGTGGCGGGCAGCTTCTCCGACCAGCAGATGAGCGCGTCGAAGCAGCTCGCCGATGCCGTCCCACCCGGCGAGTGGCATGCCTATGGCCGCACCGCGGCGGGCGACCGCTATTCGCCGCTGGACCAGATCACGCCGGCCAATGTCGGCAAGCTGCAGGTCGCGTGGACCTACCAGACCGGCGACGAGCGCGGGCCGAACGATCCCGAGGAATCGACCTACGAGGTGACGCCGCTGATGATCGACGGCACCGTCTATATCTGCACCCCGCATGACAAGGTGATCGCGCTCGATGCCGTGACCGGCAAGCAGAAATGGGTGTTCGACGCCCATCTCAAGGAGCCGATGATGCAGACGATGCAGCACCTGACCTGCCGCGGCGTCTCCTATTACGACGGCACGGCGGCGGGCAATGCGCCGGCCACCGCCTCGCAGGACTTGCAGGGCGGCGAGGACAAGCGTCTCGCCGCCAGCGATGCCGAGGTCACGACCCAGAATGCCGGCGTGCCGCAGAACATCGTGACCGGCAAGGCCAAAGCCGGCGATCCCAACCCGGTGGTGAACCACAAGGACGCGACCGGCGCCGCTGCCGCGGTCGATCCGGCCTGCGTCAAGCGCCTGTTCGCGCCGACCTCGGACGGGCGGCTGATCGCGCTCAGCGCCTCGACCGGGCTGATCTGCCCCGGCTTCGGCGGCGATGACGGCACAATCAACCTCTGGGCCAACATGCCGAACATCACCACCGGCTCGATCTACTCGACCTCGCCGCCGGTCGTGACCGACCACCTGGTGGTCGTCGGCGGCACGGTGAACGACAATGCCTCGGCCACCGACGCCTCCGGCGTGATCCGCGCCTTCGACGTGAATACCGGCGCCCTGGTCTGGAACTTCGATTCCAAGAAGCCCGACGCGACCTCGCCGATCGCCAACGGCCAGACCTATTCCAACAACGCGCCCAATTCCTGGAGCGTGGCCAGCTACGACCCGCAGCTCAACCTGATCTATCTGCCGATGGGCAACCAGTCGCCGGATCAATACGGCGGCAATCGCAGCCCGGAGGTCGAGAAGTTCTCCTCCTCGATCACCGCGCTCGACGCCAATACCGGCAAGGTCGCCTGGGTCTACCAGACCGTGCATCACGACCTCTGGGACATGGACGTGCCGGCCCAGCCGAGCCTGCTCGACCTGACGGTCAACGGGCAGACCGTGCCGGCTTTGGTCGCGCCCACCAAGCAGGGCGAGGTCTATGTGCTCAACCGCAAGACCGGCCAGCCGATCCTCCCCGTGACCGAGCAGCCGGCCCCGACCGGCGCGGTCGAGGGCGATCACAGCGCGCCGACCCAGCCGGTCTCGACGATCTCGTTCAACCCGACGCCGCTGAAAGAGAGCGACATGTGGGGTGCCACGATCCTGGACCAACTCGCCTGCCGCATCATGTTCCGCAGCCTGGACTATAAGGGTCGCTACACGCCGCCCAGCGAGCGCGGCTCGATCATCTATCCGGGCAATTTCGGCGCCTTCAACTGGGGCGCGGTGGCGGTCGATCCCGAGCGCCAGGTGATGTTCGGCATGCCGGTCTATCTCGCCTTCACCTCCCAACTGGTGAAACGGCCGAACGACACGGCGCGGGTGGTCAGCAAGGCCGGTCAGGCCATCTTCAACGAGAATTTCGGTGCGCCCTGGGCCTCGAAGATGGGGCCGTTCATCTCGCCGATCAAACTGCCCTGCCAGCAGCCGCCCTGGGGCTATGTCGCGGGCGTCGACCTCACCACGGGCAAGACCGTCTACAAGCATGTGAACGGCACGGTGCGCGACCTCTCGCCGATCCCGCTGCCGTTCAAGATGGGCGTGCCGGGGATCGGCGGTCCGATCGTCACCAAAGGCGGGGTCGCGTTCCTGAGCGGCACGATGGATTACTACGTGCGCGCCTATGACCTGAAGACCGGCGCCGAGATCTGGCGCGACCGCCTGCCCGCCGGCGGCCAAGCCACGCCCTCGACCTATCAGGGCAGCGACGGACGGCAGTATCTGGTGGTGGTGGCCGGCGGCCATGGCTCGACCGGCACCAAGGCCGGCGACAGCATCATCGCCTATGCGCTGCCGAAGTAGTCAGCCTTGATCGTCATGCCCGGGCTCGACCCGGGCATCTTGTTCCAATCGGCGCGAGATTTCCGAGTCAAGATCGGCAATGACGGTCTTATGCTCCCGCGTCGCAATCCAGAACGAGAGCTGCGCGACGATGCCGGCGACGGTGAGAACGATCGCGACCGCGAGGGCCGGGTCGCTGCCGAGCCCCGCCGCGGCGGTGCAGAGCGCGCCGACCGCCATCTGAGTGAAGCCGTAGAGGCCCGAGGCCGAGCCGATCACCAGCGGGTTGACACTGACCGCCTGGGTCAATGCCGCCGGTGAAGCGATGCCGACACCGATGGTGAAGACCACCATGGTCCCGACGGTGACGACGACACCCGCCGTCCCGGTCAATACCGCGCCGAGATAGACCAGGACCGCGGCGACGCCGACCAGATTGGAGACGACCAGCAACGGCTTCAGCGCGAAGCGGCGGATCAGGCGGCTGGCCAGGATGCTGCCGACCCAGACGCCGAAGATCAGCGCCGCGAGATAGAGCCCGACCTCGACATCCGGCCGGTGCAGTTGATTGACGAAGATGAAGGGCGCCGCGGCGATGAAGGCATACATCGAGGTCGTGGCGCAGCCGCCGCCGATCGCATAGCCGAGGAAGGCCGGCGATCTCAGCAGATGCAGGTAGTTGCGCAGCAGCGTGGCGCTGCCCTGCTCGCCCGGCTTGCCGGTCTCCGGCAGCAGGCGCCAGGTGAACAGCATGTTGGAGACGCCGAGGGCGACCAGCAGCACGAAGATCGAGCGCCAGCCGAGATGACCGGCCATCGCCTCGCCGACGATCGGCGCGACACCAGGCCCGACCGTCACCATGAGATTCATCAGCGCCAGGCGCCGCGCCGCATCCTTCGGCGCGGAGGTGTCGCGCACGATCGCGCGCGCCAGCGCCAGCCCGGCGCAGCCGCCGAAGGCCTGCAACAGCCGCGCGACGATCAGCGCGCCGATGCCGGGCGCCAGCCCCGCCGCGGCGCCGGCGAGGATGTAAAGCACCAGCCCGACCATCAGGGTCGGACGGCGGCCATAGCGGTCGGCGATCGGCCCGTAGATCAACTGCCCGACCGCCAGGCCGAAGATGTAGACGCTGACCGTCATCTCCAGCGCGTTCTCGGACGCGCGCAGATCGGCGGCGGCGATCGGCAGCGCCGGCACGAAGATATGCATGGCGAGTGTGCCGCTGAAGGTCAGCAGCGCCAGCAGCCAGAGCGGCGGCACCGCGTCCCGGTGCCGTGCTTTCGTCAGCGGCGTGTTCATGCCGGCCCGGTTTGCGCGAGTTGCAGGCAGATATGGTCGAGGACCCGGGCGGCGGTCGCAAGATCGGCGGCACTCAGGCCGGCGAGCACGTCCTTGCGGATCCGGGCGGAGACGGTCTCGACCTTGGCGACGGTCGCCTGGCCGCGCCGGGTCAGCACCAGCCCCTTGGCCCGGCGGTCGGCAGCATCGGCGCGGCGCTCGATCATGCCCGCGCGCTCCAGCGCGTCGAGCAGGCGGACGACCGAGGACGTGTCGAGCGCCAGCGACGCCGCCAGGTCCTTCTGCCGCATCGGCGCCTGGGCGCGGGCCAGGTGGAGCAAGGGCAGCCAGGTCGCCTCGGTCAGCCCGTAGGCCTGCAATGCGCGATCGACGGCACGGCGCCACTGCCGGGCGGTATGCGCCACCAGCGTGCCGAAGCGGTCGGAGGTCGAGGTGCGGGCGGACATGGTTAATTTAGATGGGACACCAATAGATGACATATCATCTATATCGGCCGGCCGATCCCGGCGCAATATCCGCAAGCGGCGCTCAGCCTTGCGCCGCCTGCAGGGCCTCGGCCAGGATCTGGAGGACGTCGCGGGGCGGTGGAACCCTTCCCGCGGGGCTCGGTTGGCCGCGAAAGCCAGAGGAGCTTTCCATGTCCGAACCGTCTCCCGCCATGCGGCGGGGATCCATGACCGACGAGAAGAATCCGCACCATCATGTGCAGAAGATGCAGGAGCGTCTCGAAGACTTGATCGCGCGCCTGCGCGCGGACGTCGAGAAGGTCGAGGAACCGAAACTGAAGGCGATGTTCGAGACCTCGGCCGAGGTGCTGGGCGGGCTGACAAAAGCCTTTCGCGACTACGAGCGGAAGAACGAGCCGGCTTGGCGCTGAGCGATACCACAGCGGCGCGCGTCACCAATCGCCCGGTCGGGTGTTGATCCTCAATGGCCGAGGAAACGCCCCAGGGCGGCGCATCCGCGACGTCGGAGCTGGAAAAGGTGCGGGAGCATGTCCGCATCCTGGTCGATCTCGGCCGGATCGCCGGCGAGGCGATCCTGCTCGGCGATTTTCTCGAACAGGCCGTGGTCCAGGTCGCGCGCGCGGTCGAGATCAGCCATGCCAAGATCCTGCGCTATCGCGTGGAGACCGGCGACTTCATCGTCGAAGCCGGGGTGGGCTGGCAGCCCGGCGTCGTCCGCACGGCCACGCTGTCGGCCGATCTCCGCTCGGCGCCGGGCCGCGCCTTCCGCACCGGCGAGCCCGTCATCGTGCGGGATTTCCAGAGCCAGAACGAATACGCGATATCGGCTTTCCTGAAGCACCACGGGATCGTCTCCCTCGCCAACGCGCCGATGCTGATCGGCGCCTCGACCTGGGGCGTGCTGGAGGTTGACAGCACCGTGCCCCGCGATTTCGGCCCGGACAGCAGCGACTTCCTGGTCGCCGCCGGAACCATCATCGGCGCCTGCATCCGCCGCCTCGACATCGAGCCGGCGCAGAACGAGCAGCTCTCCGCCGCGGTTCTGGAGGCGCAGTACCGGCATACGCTGCTGCGCGAGATGGAGCACCGGGTGAAGAACAACCTCCAGCTCATCCTGGCATCGATCACGCTGCAGAAGCGGCGCTATGCGGGCGGCGACGTGCATCTCGCCCTCGACCACGTGGCCGAGCGGATCACCGCAATCTCGCTGGCCCATGATCAGCTCGCCGCGCGGGATAGCGGGCAGATCGTGAAAGTGTCCGACTACCTGCGGGCGCTCTGCCATTCGATCCGCCGGCAGGTGGAAAACGTCGAGATCGAAGTCGCAACGGACGAGATCGAGCTCTCGGTCGAGCGGGCGGTGGCGCTCGGCCTGATCGTCAACGAGGCGGCGACCAACAGCGTCAAGCATGCCTTCGGCGAAGGCGGCGGGCGGATCAGCGTGCGGCTGGAAACGGGACTGCCCTATGGCCTGGCGCGCCTGACCGTCGCCGATAACGGCCGCGGCATCCAGGCTACGCCCTCTCAGGGCTCGGGCCTCCGGCTGATCGATGCCCTGGCGCGCAAGATCGGCGCCAAGGTCGAGCGCGCAAGCTCGGATCAGGGGACCACGATCACGGTGCTGCTCCCGATCCTGCCTAAGACTCCTTCCTGACCGCGACGAGGAACAGGCGCGGGAACGGCAGGAGCACGCGGCCGTCGCCATGCTCCGGATAGGCCTTGGCGATACGCGCGGTGTAATCCGCGAGGAAGGCGTCGCGATGCTCGGCGCCGATCCGGTCGAGATACGGCCGCAGCCCGGTCGATTTCAGCCATTCGACGATCGCCGCGGCGCCTTTCAGCGGATGCTGATAGATGGTGTGCCAGATATCGAATCGGGCGCTCTTGGGCGCGAGGCGATCGTAATAGGCGCCCGGCGCCGGGATCGCCTCGCGGCGAT
Source organism: Dongiaceae bacterium (assembly GCA_035545355.1). GTDB lineage: Bacteria > Pseudomonadota > Alphaproteobacteria > Dongiales > Dongiaceae > Dongia. Next base: position 488 of record DASZYM010000540.1, on the reverse strand, counting down.
CGTCGAAACCGCCGAAGCGCATGCGCCACGGGCCGGCTTCGGCGCTGTCGCGCATCGACGTGTGGCTGGGCTCGCTGAAATTGTCGGGGACCTGCATCGCCAGGACACCGCCGGGACGCAACGAGTCCATCAGCCGCTCGAGCACGCTGAGGTGATCCGGCACCCATTGGAAGACGGCATTGGAGTAGAGCAGATCGACCGGCTTCTCCGGTTTCCAGGTCGCGAGATCCGCCTGGAAGAGGCGCGTCTTCGGCAGACGCTTGCGCGCGGCCTCCAGCATGTTGGTATCGCCGTCGAGGCCGGAGACCGGATCGGTGCCGTAGCGCTGGATCAGGAGCTCGGTGGAATTGCCGGGGCCGCAGCCGAGATCGATCGCGGTCTCGACCGTCTCCAGCGGCACCTGGGCCAGGAGATCGCGCGCCGGGCGGGTGCGCTCGTCTTCGAACTTCATATACTGGCTGGGCGACCAGGCCATGATTCTCTCTCGC
>DASZYM010000539.1:0-4253 GCA_035545355.1 Dongiaceae bacterium | reverse complement strand
ACGGCGTCTCCCGGATCGGGATCAGCAAGGGCAACGGACCGGGCGTCGCAGCCGTCGCCGCCGCCTGGATCACCGGCCGGACCGGACCCCGCCGCGGCGCCAAGACGCCGACCGTGCCGTGCTCCTTGATGAGCTGCTCCTTCGGGCAGTTGCAGGCCGCCGCGGGGAGAGCCCCGGCGACGGTCAGAATAGCCAGAAGGATCAATCCCTTGCCCATCCCGGAACGCTAGGCCCGGGCAGGCCGATCGGTCAACCGGGATCAATGCGCCATCAGGACCGGCAGGTCGGCGTGATCCATCATGTAGCTGGTGACGCCGCCCAGCACGAGCTGGCGCAGCCGGCCATGGCTGTAGCCGCCCATCAGCACGAAACCGGCCTGCAGGGACCGGGCGGTCGCCAGGATCTGCTCGGCCGGAGCGCCGCTCACCGCGGCAGCATCGGTGACCGAGGCCGCGACACCTTCCCAGGCGAGGTAATGGACCAGATCGGCGGCGGGATGGCGATCCTTCTTGCCTTCCTGGATCGAGAGCACGCGGATATGGGCGATGCCGCGCAGCATGTCGATCGCGGAGGAGACCGCGCGGGTCGCCTCGATGCTGCCGTTCCAGGAGATGAGGCCGGGGCCCGTGACCAGCTTCTCCAGCGCCGCCTGGCCGAGGCTCGCCGGCACCAGCAGCACCGGCTGACCGGCGCCGAACAACGCATCTTCCATCCGGCTCAGCACCTGGTCGCCGGCTTCCTCGCCGCTCGGGCGGCCGATCACCACCAGATCGGTCAGGCGGCCGTATTTGATGATGAGCTCATCCTCGGCGCCCTCCTCGGTTTGGAAGGCGGTGGTGACGCCGGTGCGCAGCGACGGCCTGGGATCGACCGTGACGTTGCGCTCGGTGCGCCAGGCCTCGAACGTGGCGCCCGCGGCCTTGCCGCGGGTCTCGGCATGGCGCTCGACCGCCTCGATGAGCTCGGTCGCGGCGACGCCGACATCGACCATCAGCGGCACCGATTCCATCGGATCGACCTTGATGTGCAGCGCCTGGATATGGGCGCCGCTTTTCTTCGCCAGAACCAGCGCCGCGTCCAAAGCCGCGCGGTCCGCGTCATAGCCGAAGACCGGAACCAGGATGTGTCGGAATGCCATCTTCGCCTCCACAGTGAGGGCCAGGACCGCCCTTTCAGGAAGGATAGGCGATCCTCGGTATCAACGTTTTGACCCGGGTCAAACGTTCCACACTCCTTCGGCGGAGATCAAGCGCGCATCACGCCGCCAAACGATCCATTTCCCTCAGGATCTCGTCGCCCATCTGCACGGTCGAGACCAGGGTCGCGCCCGGGCTCATGATGTCGCCGGTGCGGAAACCCTTGGCGACCACGTTCTTGGCGGCCTGGTCCAGGAGATCAGCTTCCTTCGCGAGATCGAAGGAATAGCGCAGCATCATCGAATAGGAGAGCAGTGCCGCCAGCGGATTGGCCTTGGCCTGGCCGGCAATGTCCGGCGCCGAGCCATGGACCGGCTCATAGAGCGCCCGGCGGCGGCCCTGCTGATCGGCGGCGCCCAGGGAGGCCGAGGGCAGCATGCCGAGCGAGCCGGTGAGCATGGCCGCGCAATCGGACAGGAGATCGCCGAACAGGTTGTCGGTGACGATCACGTCGAACTGCTTGGGCTGGCGCACGAGCTGCATGGCGCAGTTATCGGCATACATGTGGCTGAGCGCCACGTCCTTGTACTCGGCGCCGAGCTTGGTCACGTCCTCGCGCCAGAGCACGCCGCTCTCCATGACGTTGGCCTTCTCGACCGAGCAGAGCTTCTTGCCGCGCTTCTGCGCGAGCTCGAAGGCGACCCGCGCGACGCGCACGATCTCCGAGGTCGTATAGACCTGGGTGTTGATGCCGCGGCGCTCGCCGTTGGGCAGGGTCTCGATGCCGCGCGGGCTGCCGAAATAGACGCCGCCGGTCAATTCGCGGACGATCATGATGTCGAGGCCGCGGACCAGGTCGGTCTTCAGGGACGAGGCCTCGGCCAGGGCGTCGAACACCAAAGCCGGGCGCAGGTTGGCGAAGAGCTCCATGTCCTTCCTGAGGCGCAATAGGCCGCGCTCCGGCTTATCGGCGAAGGGCAGGTTGTCCCATTTCGGACCGCCCACGGCACCCAGCAGCACCGCATCGGCCTGCAGCGCCTTCTCCATGACTTCATCGGTCAACGGCGTCTTGTGCTTGTCGTAGGAGACGCCGCCGACCAGCTCTTCGCCGACCTCGAAGGTCAGTCCCTGGCGCTTGTCGAACCAGGCAATGACGCGCTTCACCTGGGTCATCACTTCGGGGCCGATGCCGTCGCCGGCCACGATCAGCAGTTTCTTGTTGGCAGCCATTTTTTCCGATCTCTTCAAAGAAAAGGCCCGGCGGATGACGCCGGGCGCTTGATGGGTCGCGGATGAAGCTAGGCGGCAGTCCCTTGCCAGAGCCAGGGCTGCGAGAGCTGGTTCTTCTCCTCGAACCCGTCGATGAACTTGCGCTTCTCGAGGGTGAGGCCGATATCGTCGAGCCCGTTCAGCAGGCAGTGCTTGCGGAAGGCGTCGATCTCGAACTTGACCCGGCCGCCGTCGGGCCCGGTGATCTCCTGCTTCTCGAGGTCCACCGTGATGATCGCGTTGGAGCCGCGCGAGGCGTCGTCCATCAGCTTGTCGAGGATGTCCTTCGAGACCTTGATCGGCAGGATGCCGTTCTTGAAGCAGTTGTTGTAGAAGATGTCGGCAAAGCTGGTGGAGATCACGCAGCGGATGCCGAAATCCAAGAGCGCCCAGGGCGCGTGCTCGCGGGACGAGCCGCAGCCGAAATTGTCGCCGGCGACCAGGATCTTGGCGTTGCGGTAGGCCGGCTTGTTCAGGACGAAATCCGGGATCTCCTTGCCGTCCGGCGTATAGCGCATCTCGTCGAACAGGTTCTTGCCGAGCCCGGTGCGCTTGATGGTCTTCAGGAATTGCTTGGGGATGATCATGTCGGTATCGACATTGATCATCGGCAGCGGGGCGGCGACCCCGGACAGGGTCTTGAACTTTTCCATGCGATCGGCCTTCCGGTGGAAAACAGGGTGCCGTTATCGCACTTGACCCCGCTCGGCTCAAGGCCCGGGCCTTCCCCGCGCGGCCGCGATCGACCATGATCGCGGCCCTGGAAGCGAGGGGACCCGGCGCGTGAAGATCGCAAGAACAGCCGCTCTGGCCGCGGCTTTGGGACTGGGATGCGCCGGCTGCGCCCAGTCGGGATCGGGGGCTGCCCCACCGGTGGCGCAGATCAGTTCCGCCGATCTTGCAAGGCAGGCCGCGGCGCCGATCGAGATCAGCCCTTATGTAGCGGAGATCTACCGCGATAAATATCTGGCGGGGGTCGACGGCGCGACATCGGCCATCTTCGCGATCTCGCCGAATGGCAACCGGTTCGAGTTCCGCACCTGCCGGCATCCCGACTGCCAAATGAGCGACGACGAAATCGCCGCCCGGGCGCTCGACCGCTGCAATCTCGGCTTTACCCGCACGCATCCGGAGCAACGCTGCCTGGTCTTCGACCGCAACGGGAAGATCGAACAGCCGCATCGCTTCTGGACCGATGCCGATTTCGACATGCCGGTCCCGGCGCCGGCGCCGCTCAGCCTGACCGATCCTTCGGCCCTCGTGGGGCGCTACTCGGCGATGACGCCGGAGGGCCAGCTCGTCATCAGCCTCAGACGCGACGGCAGCGCCTATTTCTGGGATACCGGCGATTATTTCCACCAGGGCACCTGGTCGCTCAAGGCCGGCGCCTTTTGCGTCCTTTCGGTGGACCAGCGCACGATAACGACCTGCGGCACGCTCTATGGAACCGATCCGCAGCATCTTGCCGGAACCAGCCTCGACCTCTTCCCCGGCAAGTTCCTGCCCGTGACACGGCTCACATCTTCGGCCGAGTGAACCATCCGCGGCCTCCCCCGCACTGTCCTTTGCCGGTCGGCCTGTTAGACTGCGGCACAGCGGATTCGAGCGGGATGAATAGAGCCTGATGCACAAGGCTTGGGGGATCGCCATACCGGGATTGCTGCTGATCGGCGCCACCATGCTGCGCGTGGCCGATCCGGCGCCGATCCAGGAAATCCGCAACTGGGTCTTCGACAATTACCAGCGCATGGCGCCGCGGGTCTATGACCCGAATCTTCCGGTCCGCATCGCCGATATCGACGAGAAGAGCCTGGCCAAGTTCGGGCAATGGCCGTGGTCGCGCGCGAC
>DASZYM010000538.1:0-6063 GCA_035545355.1 Dongiaceae bacterium | reverse complement strand
CGCCGAGATCCGGAAGAGCGCCGAGGAATCCGCGCCGCGTGTTCCGCCGCATCCGGCCAACCCGGCGCGCGCCGATCCCTATCGCGCCTTCGCCGCCTATGCGACCGCGGCGCTCGGCGAGAATGATCGGATCGCGCTCGTTCCCGGCGCCGACCCGGCGGCCTTCGATGCGATCCTCGGCCATGCGCTCGTGGCCTTCGCCGGCAAGGTCAATCCGCCGCGCGAGGAGATGCATCGCATCCTCGAGACCATCGGCCGGCATGGCGAGGCGACGATCGCCGCCCTCGCGCGCGCATGGCCGGAGGACCGCCGCGGCCTTTACGTCCGCAGCCTGCTTTGGCTGGCGAAGCTGGGCTTGGTCCGGATTACCCGCGGCTGATTGTCAGGGTGCGTAGGTCTTCATCATCATCTCGACCGCGCCCTTGACCACGTCATCGACGCCCGGTTCGTTCGGCAGGTCGAGGTTCAGGATCCGCCGCATGTAAAGCGGTCCGCGCACCAGCCAGACGAGCTGATGCGCGGCGAGCCGCGGATTCGGCACTTTCAGCACGCCGCGCGCATTGGCGCAGTCGAAGAACTCGCTCAGCAGCTTCAGGAAAGGCAGCGGGCCGTTCTGCACGAAGGCTTCGGCCAGTTCCGGGAAGCGCGGGCCCTCGGCGATGATCACGCGGTAGATGCCCAGGGTCTTGGGCGCCAGCAGGAAGTTCTCGATGCTGTACGAGATCCGGGTCAGCGCCTCGCGCACGTCCTCGAGCTGCTTCACCTCCGGGACGATGCCCTGGGCATAGGCGGTGCAGCCGTTCTCGATGATGGCGGCGAACAGGCGCTCCTTGCTCTCGAAATGCGCATAGACCGTGGCCTTGGAGACGCCGGCATCCCGGGCGATCTGATCCATGCTGACCGCGCCATAGCCCTGGTCGCGGAAGAGCTGGCCGGCGGCCTCGAGGATCTTCTCGGTCTTCTCGGGACGGCGGGTCGTCGGTGCCGAGGCAGCTTCGGCAGCGAGGGCGATACTCATCTTCGTCTCAGCTCCCACTGTGACGGCCGTCACAGCCGACTAGACTGGACGGTTCAGTTTGTCCTTGACTCCCATATGCCCCGCCCGGATGTTAAGTCAACACTAAACTGAACGGTTCAGTTCGTTGTGAACCGCTCGGTAAAGCACTGACCTAAAAGGGATGAGCATATGGGCAAGCTCGCGATTCGCGTGGCATTGCTGGTCATTATAGCAGCCGCCGCCGGCATCGGCGGGACCTATTGGTGGAAGACCGGCCGGTTCCAGGAAACCACCGACAATGCCTATGTCGAGGGCGACATCTCGGTCGTCAGCCCCCAGGTCGAGGGCAAGGTCGCGGCCGTGCTGGTCGGCGACAACCAGGCGGTCAAATCCGGCGACGTGCTCGCGACCATCGAGGATGCCGATTACAAGGCGAAGGTCGCCCAGGCGACGGCCACGGTCGAAGCGGCCGAGGCCTCGGTCGCCACGATCGACAGTCAGATCACCTGGCAGCAGACCAAGATCGACCAGGTGCAGGCGCAGCAGCGCAGCGCCGCCGCGGAGCTGACGCGCGCCAAGACGGTCTATGACCGCTACAAGAAGATGATCGTCGACAAGGTGATCGGCACCCAGGAGCTCGACGAGGCGACCGCAGCCTATCTGAAGGCCCAGGCCGCCGTCACCGAGACCGCGGCGGAGCTCGCCGCCGAGCAGACCCAGCTCGGCGTCTACCAGACCTCGCGCAAGGAAGCCGAGGCCAAGCGCGCCGAGGCCGACGCGGCCCGGCAGCTCGCGCAGATCGATCTCGACCGCACGGTGATCCGCGCGCCGATCGACGGCGTCATCGGCAATCGCGCGGTGCGGGTCGGGCAATACGTGAAGGCCGGCTCGCAGCTCCTGTCGCTGGTGCCGATTGCGGTCCATGTCGTCGCCAACTTCAAGGAGACGCAGCTCGACCACATGCGTCCCGGCCAGCAGGTCGAGATCTCGGTCGATGCCTTTCCGAGCCAGAAGCTGATCGGCACCGTCGAGAGCTTCGCGCCGGCAAGCGGTGCCGAGTTCAGCCTGCTGCCCGAGGAGAACGCGACCGGCAACTTTACCAAGATCGTGCGCCGCGTGCCGGTCAGGATCGCGCTGCCCGACAACAATCCGCTGCACGGGCTGCTGCGGCCCGGCCTTTCGGTCGTGGTCGATGTCGACACCCGCACCGGCCCGACGGCGACCGGCACCGACAGTCCGAAGATCGCGCAGAACGGCCTGCTGTTCGGCTCCGCGGTCGCGAGCGAAGGGAAGTAAGCGGTCGGGCTTCAAAGGGTGAAGTCTCAGGCAGCTCCAAGACCCTCATCCCCACCTTCCCCCTACGGGGGAAGGAGCTAACGCGTGCGCGGCAGCGCACGGAAATCCCCCTCGCCCGTAGGGAGAGGGCCGGGGTGAGGGTCTTGCCACCGCCTGAGAACTATCAGGAAGAATAGAGATGAACAGACCACTCACCGCCCGCGACTGGGTCGGGTTCATGATCATGGTGTTCGGGATGTTCATGGCGATCCTGGACATCCAGATCGTCTCGAGCTCGATCGCCGAGATCCAGGCCGGCCTTTCCGCCAGCGCCGATGAGATAAGCTGGGTGCAGACCTCCTATCTCATCGCCGAAGTGGTGATGATCCCTCTGACCGGCATTCTCTCGCGGCTGTTCTCGACGCGCGTCTTCTTCGCCGTGGCGGCGGCCGGATTCACCGCGACCAGCGCGCTCTGCGCATTGGCCTGGGACATCAACTCGATGATCGTCTTCCGCGCGATGCAGGGCTTCCTCGGCGGCGCGATGATCCCGACGGTGTTCGCCACCTCCTTCATCGTCTTCCCGCCGGAGAAGCGGAACTTCCTCTCGGTGCTGATGGGGCTGGTCGCCACCATGGCGCCGACCCTGGGGCCGACGCTCGGCGGCTATCTCACCCAGACCTTCTCCTGGCACTGGCTGTTCCTGGCCAACCTGCTGCCCGGCCTGGTCGTCTCGATCGGCGTCTGGCTGCTGGTCGATTTCGACAGGCCGGACAAGTCGCTGCTGAAGGATTTCGACTATACCGGCCTGCTGCTGATGGCGGTCTTCCTCGGCTGCATGCAATACGCGATCGAGGAAGGGCCGCGGAACGACTGGCTGGAAGATCCGGCGATCCGCAATTCCGCCGCGGTCGCCCTGCTCTTCGCGATCCTGTTCTTCTGGCGCGCCTTCACCTATCGCGCGCCGATCGTCGATCTCCGCGCCTTCATCGACAAGAATTTCGCGCTGGGCTGCATCTACAGCTTCATCATCGGCATCGGGCTCTACGGCTCGACCTACCTGACCCCGGTCTTCCTGGGACAGGTGCGCGGCTTCAACGCGCTGCAGATCGGCGAGATCATGTTCGTGACCGGCTGCTTCCAGTTCATGTCGGCCCCGATCGCCGGCAGGATCGCGGGCAAGGTGGACCTGCGGATCATGCTCGCTTTCGGCTTGGTGATGTTCGGCGCCGGGGTGTGGATGCAGTCCCATATGTCGTCGGAATGGGGCTTCTGGCAGTTCTTCGTACCGCAGGCGGTGCGCGGCTTCGCGCTGATGTTCCTGTTCATCCCGATCAACGCGGTCGCGCTCGGCACATTGCCGCCGCAGCGCCTCAAGAATGCCAGCGGGCTCTATAACCTCATGCGCAATCTCGGCGGAGCGATCGGGCTGGCCGGCATCAACACCATCATCAACGATCGCCTGGCATTGCATTGGGCGCGGCTGGTCGAGCCGCTGACCCAGGGCAATCCCAATGTCCAGCGCTTCATGGACGGCGCCCAGGCCACGATGTCAGACGCGATGGGCGAGAGCACGACCCTCGCCAGCGCCAAGCTGCTGGCCAACCTGGTCCATCAGCAGGCCGAGGTGCTGACCCTCGCCGATACGCAACTGGTGATGGCGGCGATCTTCTTCGCCGGGTTGCTCGCCATCCCCCTGCTGTCGAAGCCGCGCACCGCCCCGGCCAAGGCTTCGGGCGAGGCGCATTGAGCGTTTGCCTGAAGGTTCTCAGGCAGCGGCAAGACCCTCACCCCTGCCCTCTCCCTACGGGCGAGGGAGTTCACCGAGTATTTGGCATCGACCGCGTCAGAATGGCTTAAGCAGCAGCGTCCCCTCGCCCGGAGGGAGAGGGACAGGGTGAGGGTCTTGAAGCTGCCTGAGGCGGCGCCGAACGAGACTCAGCAATCGAGCGTGTTCTGGCGCTCCCACTCGGTCAGGTGCTTGGTGAAGCTGTTCCACTCCTCGGTCTTCATCTTGACGTAGGAGTCGATGAAGCTGTCGCCGAACTGCTCGCGCACGACCTTGCTCTTGTCGGTGAGCCGGAGCGCGTCGAGCAGGTTCAAGGGCAGCTTCTTCGCGTTCTTCACCGTGTGGCCGTCGGTATACATGTTGATGTCGAGGCGCTTGCCGGGATCGCGGTCGTTGGCGACGCCGTCGAGGCCGGCCGAGAGGATGCCGGCCTGCAGCAGATAGGGGTTCGTCGCGCCGTCGGCCAGGCGGATCTCGAAGCGGCCGGCATCGGGCACGCGGATCATATGGGTGCGGTTGTTGCCGGCCCAGGTGATCGTGTTCGGCGACCAGGTGGCGCCCGACGTGGTCCTGGGCGCGTTGATGCGCTTGTAGGAATTGACCGTCGGGTTGAAGAACGAACAGAGCGCATCGGCATTGTGCAGGATGCCGCCCAGCGCCTTGTACGCGGTCTTCGACAGGCCGAGCTCGCCCTTGGGATCGCCGAACAGGTTGGTCTTGCCGCTCCTGTCCCAGAACGAGACATGGGCGTGGCAGCCATTGCCGGTCAGGTTCGAGAACGGCTTGGGCATGAAGGTCGCGCGCATGCCGTGCTTCTCGGCGATCGACTTGGCCATGTACTTGAAGAAGGCATGGCGGTCGGCGGTCAGCAGGCAGTCGTCATATTCCCAGTTCATCTCGAACTGACCGTTCGCGTCCTCGTGGTCGTTCTGGTACGGCTTCCAGCCGAGCGCCAGCATGCTGTCGCAGATCTCGGTGATGACGTCGTAGCGGCGCATCAGCGCCTGCTGGTCGTAGCAGGGCTTGTCCTGGGTGTCGGCGCCGTCGGCGATCGCCTTGCCGTCGGGCGAGATCAGGAAGTACTCGCATTCGACACCGCTCTTCATGCGGATGCCCCTCTTCTCCGCTTCCGCGATCTTTCGCTTCAGGATCGCGCGCGGGCTGTCGGCCACTTCCTTGCCGTCCATCCAGAGATCGGAGGCGAGCCAGCCCACTTCCGGCTTCCAGGGAAGCTGGATCAGGCTGTCGGGATCGGGCTTGGCGAAGAGGTCGGGATGCGCCGGCGTCATGTCCAGCCAGGTGGCGAAACCGGCGAAGCCGGCGCCGTCGCGCTGCATGGCGCCGATCGCGGCGGCCGGCGACAGTTTGGCGCGCAGCACGCCGAACAGATCGACGTAGCTGATCAGGAAGTACTTGATCTTCCGCTCTTTGGCGATTTTCGCGAGATCGGTGGCCATGGTCCCCTCTTATGTTTTGGCGCCGCGCCTCTTCCCTGCGCGGCGGCTTCCCTGTGCTTCGATCGGTCCGGGTTCGCGCCCGGTCAGAAACTCCCGTTGCCGGGAATCCAGTTGGTGCCGGCGAGCGGCACGCGCGCCATCGCCGCGGATTCCACGGTGAGGGCGACGAGATCGTCGGGCTCCAGATTGTGCAGGTGGCTCTTGCCGCAGGCCCGCGCGATGATCTGCGCCTCCATGGTCAGCACGGCGAGGTAGTTGGCGAGGCGCTTGCCGGCCTTGACCGGGTCGAGCCGCGCCGCGAGCGCCGGATCCTGCGTGGTGATGCCGGCGGGATCCTTGCCCTCGTGCCAGTCGTCGTAGCAGCCGGCGGTCGAGCCGAGCTTCCTGTACTCGTCCTCCAGCCTCGGATCGTTGTCGCCGAGCGCGATCAGCGCCGCGGTGCCGATCGCGACCGCATCGGCGCCCAAGGCGAGGCACTTCGCCACATCGGCGCCGTTGCGGATGCCGCCGGAGACGATGAGCTGCACCTTGCGGTGCATGTCGAG
>DASZYM010000537.1:0-5450 GCA_035545355.1 Dongiaceae bacterium | reverse complement strand
GAGCAGGCCGAAGACGCGCTCGGCCGAGGCGCGCCAGTCGGCGACCTTGCCGAGATTGTCGATCGCCCAGGAGAGGGCGCCGACCATCTGCTGGAAGGCCTGGGCGCTCTGCATCAGCCCGCCGAGGGTGATCAGGCCGGCGATGTAGCGGGGCGCGACGACCAGGGTCGGGAAGACCTGCGAGAGCACCGACCAGCTCGAGCTGTAATAGAACATGTGCGCGAGCGCCGTCGTGACCTGGTCCCAGGCGCCGACCGCGCTCTTGAACAGGAAGCGGAACCGGTGCCGCTCGTCGCTCTCGCCATGCGCCAGCGCAATGCTGAGCGCATTCTCCCGCGCATGGGCGAGGCCGAAGCGGAAATCGGCTTCCGCCGTCTGCCGTCGATCGACCGCGCGGATCAGCGGGCGTCCCAGCGTCAGCGCCACCACCGTGCCGACGGCGGCATAGGCGATCGCCAGCCAGACGAGGTAGCCGGGCAGGAAATAGGCCTGGCCGCCGACCACCAGATAGGGCGCCTCGGAGAGCGACCACAGGATCTTGGTGAAGCTGATCAGCAGCAGCAGGTCGTAGATCAGCGCGTGCGCGAGGTCGATCGCGTATTCGGTGGCGTTGCGCACGTCCTCGGCGATGCGTCCGTCCGGGTTGTCGTGGGAGCCGGGGATGAAGGCGAGCTCGTAATGCTTGCCCTGCGCCATCCAGCCGTTCCAGACCCGCTCGTTCATCCAGTCGCGCCAGTCGATCTGCAGCCGCCGCTTCACGCGCAGATGGAAGTTCACGATCGTGACGTTGCTGATGATGATCACCAGCAGGATGCCGGAGAGGTGCGCGAACTGCGCCATCTCGCGGGCCTCGAGCGCGTCGAACAGCGAGCGCATCCAGCGATTGATCGCGACCGGCACACCGACCTGCAGCACGGTCAGGAAGAAGAGCGCGATGCTGAGGAAGATCGCCTTGCCCCTGCGGTCCGAGCTGGTCCAATAGCCGCCGGCCATCGCGAAGAATTGCTTCAGGAAGGCGGGCCAGCTGATCAGCGTCGCGCCGCTCTTGCCGGGGGCGGGACGCCGCGCGCGGTTGGGCGAGCGCCGGTCGCCCATGACCCCCGGGCCCACGCCGGTCATCGGGCGGACCTGGTTCCGCGTGTTGCCCTGCTTGGGGTTCTCTCCGTCTTGCGCCATGGTCAATGCTGCCCGATGCCGGCCACGATCATCGAGACGCGGCTGCCATCCTCCGACATCGGCAGCAGCATGATCTCGTAGCGCAGGGTCTGATAGTCGACGACGCTGTCGCGCCGGGCAAGGCGCGGCACCCGGCCGGCGACCAGCTTCTCGTAGGAGTCTTCGGTCAGCTTGCGCTGATTGGGATGCGGCCAGTCGTCCAGCCACATGCCGGTCGCCTCGAACCCGACCAGCCGGCCCCAGAACCCGCCGACCAGCCGCAGGCGATAGCGCCGCGGATCGTCATGCACCTCGGTCAGCGCAACCCGGTCGATCATGTACCAGAAATCGAGCGGGTCGATGTCCCGGCGCCGCGGAAAGGCGCGCTCGCCGCGCCGCGCATTCCAGTAATGCAGCAGCCGCCGCAGGTCCTCGGTCTCCGGCCGCTCCGGCAATTCCGTCGCCTCGTTGACCGCAAAGTTCCCCCAATCCGGCGCGACGGCCGCATTGTCTTCAGTCGAGATGTCGGATGTGGGCGGCAACGGCGTGACGAGCATGATCCGGTGTTGGGATGGGTAGCGCTCGGCCATGATGCCACCATAGGGGGCCCGCCGCCAACCCGGCGCCGCGCGCAGGGGCGAATCGCGGCCTCGCTATTTCCAGGGCAGCATCGAGAGGAGCACCCGGTCCTTCAGCACAAAATGGTGCGCCAGGGCCGCCGCCGCATGGAACCCCGCGACCCAGAGGATCGCATCGCCGAGCCAGGTGTGGAGCTCCGCGATCCAGGCGCCGAAATCGTGTCCGGACGAACCATTGCCGCCGAACCAAGGTCCGATCGGGCCGAGATAGGTGGTCAGCGCGTGGCCTTCCCACCAGGCGCCGACGATCGCCGTCAGGGGCACCGCGAACAGCAGAAGGTACAGGATCCAATGCGTCGCCACCGCCGAACGCGTCATCCAGCCGGGCATCGGCGGCTCGTCCGGCGCGCGATCGACCATGCGCCAGGCCAGCCGCGCCACGACGATGATGAGCACGGCGAGCCCGAGGCTCTCGTGCAGGGTGAGCTGGCTCGCCCGCTCGGCGGAATAGACGCGCTGCTCCGGTCCGCCTTCGCCGACCAGGAAGGCGATCAGGACCAGGATCGCCGTGATCCAGTGCAGCGCCTGCGCCACCCGGCCGTAACGCTGCTTGCTGCCGGTTGCCTCGACCATGCGCCCTTCGCTACGCATCCAGTTCCGGATAGTGCCGGAAGATGCCCATCTGGTTGAACGGAATCCGCCGCTCCGAGTCGAGGTAGCGCGCGATGTTGGGCCGCGCCGCCACGGCATCGTGGACCGCGACGACGTTGGGATGCCGCTTCTCCAGCCGCTTCATCGCCTTGGGGAAGGCATAGCGCAGCCCGGCGACGATCTGGAACAGCGAGAGATCGGCATAGGTCAGCCGCGCGCCGACCAGGTGTCTTCCCTTGCCGGCCCGGTTTCCTTCGAGCACGCGCTCGAAATAGCCGAGATATTTGGGCGCGCGCGCTTTCAGGAAATCGGCGGCGCGCGATTTGGCTTCCGGCTTCTGGTCCTCGTAATAGAGGCCGCTGGCGATCGGGTGATGGGTGTCGTGGATCTCCACCACGAAATCCGCGACGGTCAATTGCAGTTGGTGCGTCCAGAGACGCCCGGCCTCGGTCTTCGGCGCGAGCCGGTGCTTCTCGCCGAGATAGAGCAGGATATTCGCGGTCTGCCCGATCACCAGCTTCCCCGCCTTGAGGAAAGGCGGTGCGAAGGAGGGCGTGCCGTCTTTCGCCTCCATCAGGCGCATCATCGCCTCGGTGCCGTCGGGCTCGCGGGCGATGTCGACATAATCGGCGCCGGCTTCCTCCAGCGCCAGGCGCACATATTCACCGCGCCCCTGGATCTCGCCCCAATAATAGAGTTCGTATTTCATCGCGATCTCCCGCCCCCGATTCTTGCCCACTCGTGAGTCTGCCTGCCTCAGCTCAGAATTTGATAATGCACGTCGTGGATCGTGCGTTGCGCGCCGTTGACCGGCAGGATGTCCTGCGGGCAGGCCGACATCGCGACGATGCAATCCATCGCCGCGCGCAACACCACGTAATCGCCGGGCTTGGAGACCGGCTCGCCCCATTGCGTCGCGCCATCGGCGCCGATCGGGATGTTCATCCAGAGATTGACCGGGCTCGGCACTTCCGCCGGCTGCAGGCCGATCTGCCGCATCGCCGCCATCAGGTTGTCGGTGCAATTGTCGTGATACTCCGTGCAGCCGAGCAGGCCGTAGCGATAGGCGTCGCAGGCCGCGATCAAGGTGTCGTGCATGCCGGGCGAGGTATCCTCCTCCAGGATCAGGATCGGCCGGCGCCGGTTGGAATGCATCGGCTGGCCCTTCTTCGGGTAGATCGAGCCCAAAGTGGGCCGCATATGCTCGACCGAGAGGAACTCGCGCAAGTCCTCCGCGCTGAAGCACCAGGTATCGAGCACCTGCGTGCCGTGGGTGTTGATGATCTTGATCGCCTGGCCTTTCGAAAGCCTTGCCGCGCGGCCCCGGCGCGCGGGCACCGTCATCAGTTCGATCGTCATTCCGGCCTCCTGCCGCCCAGCTCGTCGATATGCCTCAGCAGGTCCGAGGGATCCTCGAACACGCGATAGGCGCCGGCGGTGACCAGCTCGTCCTCGCCATAGCCGCCGGAGAGGAGGCCGATGCCGAGTGCGCGCGCCCGCTGCGCCGCCAACAGGTCCCAGATCGAATCGCCCACGACATAGCAATGCTCGATCGGAATGTTCAGCCGATGCGCCGCCTCGATGAAGAGATCGGGATCAGGCTTGGCGTAGCGCACCTGGTCGCGGGTCACGACGACCGATGCCTCGATGTTGACGCCGAGATTCTCGATATTGCCCCGCGCGGTGCGCATATGCCCGGAGGTCGCGATCGCCCAGGGGATCCTGGCCTCGGTCAAGTAGGCGATCAGCTCCCGCGCGCCGGGCAGCGGCCGGATCTCCGCGGCGAACGGCTTGAAGCATTCGGCATGCAGGTTGCGCAGGCGATCCAGCCGTTCCTTGGTGATGTCGAGATTGGTCTCGCGCAGCAGGATGTTGGCGAACAGGCCGCCGCTCATTCCGATCTTGCGGTGGATGCGCCAGACCGCGAGCTCGATCCCCTCGGCCTTCAGCGCCTCGTGCCAGGCCAGCACATGCTGATAGACGCTGTCCACCAAGGTGCCGTCGAGGTCGAACAGGAAAGCGGTCTGCGGCGAGTCGGGCATCGCTGTGCTCCGGCAATGGCCCATCTGGGCCGGGAAGGGCGGCGATGGTAGCACGGCACGCGCCGCCGCCAAGCCCTGCAAGGTTTCGAGACTTGACGCGCAATCGTCGCGTGCCTTCAACATGGCGCGTGCCGTCTGTCCGCAAGGAGCGAACATGCCCGATCAGGAGCCGATCAAGCACGTCGTCGTGCTGATGATGGAGAACCGGTCCTTCGACCACCTGATCGGGTCCTGCCCGAAGATCGTGGCGAAGGGCGGTGCGCTTAACGGCGTCAACAGCTATGACGGCGCCGACTACAAGCAGGAGCCCGGCGCCGCGCGCCGCGTCGCGCAGGATCCCGGCCATGACACGGTCGATGTGCTGAAGCAGCTCGGCGGCAAGGACGATGTCCCGGCGATGGGCGGCTTCGTGCGCGATTATGCCGGCTTCCATCCCGGCATCTCCGCGGCCGAGCTCCACGAGGTGATGCGATACCACGATCACGGCACGCTCCCGGCCTTGCATGCGCTGGCGGAGAATTTCCTGGTCTGCGACCGCTGGTTCGCCTCGGTGCCGGGGCCGACCTGGGTCAATCGCCTGTTCGCGCTCTCCGGCACCAGCCTCGGGCGGGTGAAGATGCCGAACGGCATCATGAACCTCAACCTGCATTGGTACGACCAGACGACGGTGTTCGACCGGCTGAACGAAGCGAACAAGAAGTGGAAGGTCTATTACGGCGACACGCCGCTCTCCTTCCTGTTCGTGCACCAATGGTCGCCGGAGAATGCGATCCGGCATCACCACATGCAGGCCTTCTACCAGGATGCCGCGCCGGGCAACGAGGACAAGTTCCCCGACTTCGCCTTCATCGAGCCCGCCTACATGGAGCCGGGCGCCAACGACGCGCACCCGCCGCATGACATCGTCGATTGCGACGCGCTGGTCGGCAAGGTCTACAACACTTTGCGCAGCAACGAGGCCTTGTGGAAGACGACCCTGCTGATCGTCCTGTTCGACGAGCATGGCGGCTTCTACGACCGCGTC
>DASZYM010000536.1:0-6853 GCA_035545355.1 Dongiaceae bacterium | reverse complement strand
GCGGCCGGGCAGCGATGCTGCTGGCCGCCGCTGTTCTTTTGGCGGCCGGCGGCTATGCGCTCTGGACCAGCGACATCGCCGATCTCGGACGGCGGCTGTTCGGCGCCGGTGCCGAGGTCGATCTCGCCGGCGCCCCGGCGCCGCGCGTGGCCGCGCCCGCCCCGCAGACTCCGAGCGGCTCCCCCGATGCGCCGCTGACGCCGATGCCGGCGGCGGTCAACGATGACAGCGGCAGCGGCGATGCATCCTGGCCGGCGCTGCCGCCTTCGGCGCTGCTGGAGCAGGCCTCCGCCGTCGCCGATCGCGCCTTGAAGGCGCAGGCCTTCGACCGGCCGCCCTGGCAGCGCTATGCCCGCCCCTTCGCCGCGCCCGCGGGCCGGCCGCTGGTCGCGGTCCTGGTGACCGGGCTCGGCGGCGATCGCGCGGTGACCGCCGCGGCGGTCGCCGGCCTGCCGCCCGACGTCACGCTGAGCTTCGATCCCAAGGCGCCAGACCTCGCCGACTGGATCGCCGCGGCGCGCGCCTTCGGCCACGAGACGATGCTCGACCTGCCGATGCAGTCCAAGGACAATGCCGATCTGGGTCCGACCGGCCTGGTGGTCGGGTTGAACGATGCCGAGATGGCGCGGCGGATCGATGCGGTCGCCGATCAGGCCGCGCAATCGGTGGGCTTCGCGGCTGCGGGCGGCGATGCGCTGCTGCTCGACGACCATGCGACGGCGGCGGCGCTCGGGGAGATCGCCAGGCTCGGCCGCGCCTTCGTCGATACCAGCGGCGAGCCGATGAGCCAGGCCTCGGTCGCGGCCGGCGCCGCCGGCCTGCCCTTCGCCCGCAGCATGGTGCAGCTTGACGGCACCGCGTCGCGCACGGCATTGACCGAGCGCCTCGCCGTGCTGGCACAGACCGCGACCGAGCACGGCAGCGCCTTGGCCTCGGCGCGGGCCACGCCGGCGGTGATCGTGAGCGTCGCCGATTGGGCGCGGCGGCAGACCGAGGACGGACCGCTGCTCGCACCCGCGAGCGCGCTGCTGAAGCAATGAGCCGGGAATGAGCAAGAAGAAGCAGGACGAGAAACGCAAGCCGTACGACGCGCTGCCCTATCGGCGCGGCGTCGGCGTCGCTTTGTTCAACGATGCGGGCAAGGTGTTCGTGGCGCAGCGCATCGACAATCCGGGCCCGGCCTGGCAGATGCCCCAAGGCGGCATCGACAAGGACGAGGCGCCGATCGACGCCGCCTGGCGCGAATTGCACGAGGAGACCGGCATCAGGAGCGCCAAGCTCCTGGCCGAGAGCAAGAGCTGGCTGCGCTACGACCTGCCGCCGGATCTCGCCGCCCAGCTCTGGAAGGGCCGGTATCGCGGGCAGGAGCAGAAATGGTACGCCTTCCGCTTCACCGGCCGGGAGAGCGAGGTCAAGATCGACGGCGAGAACCCGGAATTCTCGGCCTGGAAATGGGCCGAGTTCCGCACCGTTCCCGACCTGATCGTGCCGTTCAAGCGCGCGCTCTACGAGCAGGTGGTCGCCGAGTTCGGGCATCTGGCGAAGGCCTAGTTCTCGTCATGCCCGGGCTTCAAGCCCGACGATGACGATTTAATGGTCCTTCCCACCACCCTCGAATCCCCTCTAAACTCCGCTCCGATGGTGAAGGGAATGCGGTGAGGTCCATCCGGGCCGATGCCGCGGCTGCCCCCGCAACTGTGAGCGGAGAGCCGGAATCCGATCACGCCACTGGCCGCGAGGCTGGGAAGGCGGATTCCGGCGGAGACCCGCGAGCCAGGAGACCTGCCATCGCTGTCGCAACCCGAAGGCCGGACGGGGCGTCCGGAAGAGGTCTCATGCTCAACCCGTTCGACGACCGCCCGTCGCAGATCAAAGCCAAGATCGGGCTGACCTATGCCGTGCTGATCCCGGCCAATGCCGCCGCCTGGATCTGGGCCTGGGCTGCCTTCTCCGGCCACCCCGCGCTGCTCGGCACCGCGCTGCTGGCCTATATGTTCGGGCTGCGCCACGCATTCGACGCCGACCACATCGCCGCCATCGACAATGTCGTGCGCAAGCTGATGCAGGAGGGAAAGTCGCCACATTCGGCCGGCTTCTTCTTCTCGCTCGGCCATTCGACCATCGTCGTGCTGGCCTCGATCGTGATCGCCGCGACCGCCGCCGCGATGCAGGGGCGGCTCGAGGAATTCCACGGCATCGGCGGCGTCATCGGCACCGCGGTCTCGGCCCTGTTCCTGCTGGCGATCGGCCTCGCCAATCTCTTCATCCTGAAAGGCATCTGGGCCGCCTTCACCCGCGTGCGGCGCGGCGGGCGCATGGTCGATGAGGATCTCGACATGCTGCTGGGCGGCGGCGTGCTGGCGCGGCTGTTCCGGCCGATGTTCCGCGTCGTCACCCGCTCCTGGCACATGTATCCGATCGGCTTCCTGTTCGGCTTGGGCTTCGACACCGCGACCGAGATCGGCGTGCTCGGCATCTCGGCGACCCAGGCCGCGCAAGGTATGTCGTTCTGGAACATCCTGGTCTTCCCCGCGCTCTTCACCGCCGGCATGTCGCTGCTCGACACCACCGACAGCGCGATGATGACCCGGGCCTATGGCTGGGCCTTCGTCAATCCGGTGCGCAAGCTCTGGTACAACCTGACCATCACCGCGGCCTCGGTCGTGGTGGCGCTGTTCATCGGCGGGGTCGAGGCGCTGGGCCTGATCGCCGACAAACTGCAGCTCGACGGCGCGTTCTGGGCCTTCATCGGCGCGCTGAACGACAACCTGGCCAATTTCGGCTACGCCGTCGTCGGCATCTTCCTGGCAAGCTGGATGATCTCGGTCCTGGTCTATCGCAGCCGGGGCTATGACCGCCTGGGGCTCTAAGGCCGCGCCCATGCGGTCCAATCCATGCGGTCCGATCCGTGCGGTCCAATCCGTGCGGTCCGATCCGTGCGGTCCGATCCATGCGGTCCAATCGCGACAGAACAGGGCGCAGGCGACATTGACCCGGCGCCGCGGGCTTTTCTATAGTCGATGGCAGCAATCCCCGCGATGCGGGGCGTCCAGGGAGACTTCTCGATGAGCCATGCTTACAACGCCGCCGCCGCCCGTCCGCTCGCCATTCCGGCGATCCCGGTTCGCGAGATCCTGCCCTGGGCGATCTTCACCCTGCTGCTGGCACTCTTCGCGCTCTATTTCGTCGGCGCGGAAGAAGGTGCCACCGCGCTGATCAAGGGCATGTACGTGCACGAATGGGTGCATGACGGCCGGCACCTGCTCGGCTTCCCCTGCCACTGACGTGACGGCCTAGGCATCGGGAACGGCCCGTTCAAGCCATGATCGGTGCCGCGATGCCGCTCTCGTCCCCCCGACGCAGCCTCGGATCCAACCGGGCAGCCGGCTGGCTGGTCGCCTTCGCCGTTGTGGCGCAGGCGGTCATGGCCGTGCCGCTGGCTTTCCATTTCGCGGCCATCGCCGGCCTCGATCGCACGCTCGGCGTCTTTCCCCTCTGCAGCGCCGGCAGCGACCGATCGGATGGCGGCGGACAGAGTGGCGACGACCACGAGCACTGCCTGAACTTCTGCCAGGGCGTGTTCGGCGCGCCGGCCCTCCTGCCGATCCCCGTGGCGCTGACGGTCGCGGCGCTGTTCGTCGTGATCGTCTTTGCCTCCCGGCGCCCGGAACTTCGCGCGGTCGGACGCGTTGCCGGGTATATCACCCGCGGGCCGCCTTTCGCCGCAGCCTGAGGTTGCGGCAGCCGCCGTCCGCTTCGGACCGGCCCGCGCTTTCCGATCATTTGCTTTCATGAACCCGGCCTCCGACCGCAGCGCGACGCGCGCGGCGCGCCGAATCAAGGACCATTTCCATGCGCAAGATCGCCATTGCCCTTCTCGCTTCCACGCTGTCTGCTGCCGGCGTCACCGCCGCCTTGGCCCATGCCGAGCTCGAATCCTCGGTCCCCGCCGCCGATGCGACGGTCAAGGAGGCGCCGAAGACCATCGAGATCGACTTCAGCGAGGAGCTGAACGCGAAGCTCAGCAAGATCGAGGTGCAGGATTCCATGGGCATGCAGGTCGATAAGGGCGACAGCCACGTCGCCTCGGACAACGAGAAGCATCTCAGCGTCGATCTCAACGCGCTCGGCGCCGGCACCTACAAGGTGCTCTGGACCTCGGTCGCGTCCGATGACGGGCACAAGCTGACCGGCAGCTATGCCTTCACGGTCCAGCCGTAACCCATGACCGGGCCGGAGGCGGCACAGGGTCTGGCCCGCGGCATCCATGTCGCGGCGACGATGTCGATCTTCGGATCGGCCTTGTTCCAGTGCCTGGTCGCGGCTCCGGCGCGTGTTGCGAACCCGGCCGGGCGTCGCCTCCAGCATCGGCTGGCGATGCTCGGCTGGATCTCGCTGGCAGTGGCGCTGCTCACGGCGATCGTGTGGCTCTGGCTCCAGGCCAAAGCCTTTGCCGACGGCGATTCCATCGGCGACATCCTGGCGGCGGTGCCGCTGATCCTGTTCGACACCCATTTCGGCCCGCTGCTCGCGGTGCGCTTCGCACTGCTGGTCGCGGCCTGCCTGATCCTCGGCGGCGTCGTGCCGCGGAACACCGCAACCCTGGCGCTCGCAGCGGCATTGGGCGCCGGCGCGCTGGAGCTCCAGATCCTGCTCGGGCATGGCATCTCGATGCCGGGCGATGCGCGCGCGCTCCTCATCGCCAGCGAGCTGCTGCACCTCGCCGCGGCGGGCGCCTGGCTC
Organism: Dongiaceae bacterium; assembly: GCA_035545355.1. Taxonomy (GTDB): domain Bacteria; phylum Pseudomonadota; class Alphaproteobacteria; order Dongiales; family Dongiaceae; genus Dongia. Next base: position 2,110 of record DASZYM010000536.1, on the reverse strand, counting down.
GGCGGCCTGCTGCCGCTGATGCTGCTGGTCGCCGGCTGGGCGCCACTGGATTCGGCCCCGATCGTCCGCCACTTCTCCACGCTCGGCACCGCCTGCGTGGCGGTGCTGGCGGTGACCAGCCTGGTCCAGGCCTGGGTGCTGATCGGCGGCCTGCCCGGCCTGATCGGCACCGATTACGGCAAGCTGGCCCTGGCCAAGCTCGCGCTCTTCGTCGGGCTGCTTCTGCTGGCGGCGCTCAACCGCTTCCGCCTGCGCCCCAGGCTCAAGGGCACGGCCGGCGAGCCGGCGCGCCATTCGCTGGTGCGGAGCATCCTGGGCGAGAGCGCGCTCGGACTCGCCGTCGTCGCCCTGGCCGGCATGCTGCTGATGCTCTCGCCGGCCATTCGTCAGCAGCCGGACTGGCCGTTCCGCTGGGCGCTGGATTTCTCCCGGCCTGGGATCCTGGTGCCGGCCAATCCGACGAGCTTCTATCGCTCGCCGACCGGATTCACCGCCGCCTCGATCGTACATGGCGAGAAGCTCTTCGCGCAAAGCTGCGCCGGCTGCCATGCCGATGCGACCACGGTCGAGGCCGGCGACCGCACCGACGGCGACCTGTTCTGGCTGCTGCGCCACGGCACCGACGGGGCGGGCGCCATGCCGGGCTCGGGCGACAAGCTCGCCAGCGGCGAGCTCTGGAGCATCATCGACTTCCTGAAGGCCGAAGGGATCGCCGCGAAGCAGCAGAGCACGCCGCCTTTCGCCCCGGACCTCCCGGTCACGGTGGACGGAAAGACGATGCCGCTCACGCATCTCCGCGGTCAGATCGTCCGCCTCGTGGCGATGGACAAAGGCGAGAACGAAGCAATGCTGCCCGGCACGATCAGCCTGCGGATCGATCCCGGCAGCGACGGCTGGCATGCTTACGCGACGGTGGCGGGGATCGGCGAGACCGATCTCCGGCATTTCACCTTCCTGATCGACGCGGCCGGCCGGCTGCGCGGCGTCTTCCCGCCGAAGCAGGACGGCACGCCGGACGACACGTCCTTCGCCGTCGCCCTGACCTCGGTCGTGAGCTGCGGCGCGACCGTCCCCTGCCCCTAGCTAGGCTATCTGCGCAGCAGGCGGCGCAGGCCGCCGGTGGTGCCGAAGGACAGCGTGCCGATGCCGATGAAGGTCAGCAGGCTGGGCGCGTGGAACGGCACGTCGCGCCAATGCGGGCTGACATGATCCGCCGTGTTGAACGGCTCGTTGCTGTACTGGCAGAGGATCATTGAGGCGTTGTGCGCCAGCATCTCGATCTGGATCCGGTCGATCAAGGCATCGACGCGGGTCTGGTCGCCGCGCATGCCTTGCATGTGGAGCAGCAGCGCCTGCAGGCCGGAAAGGTAGGCGTGGCTGCATTCGTTGAACGGGCTGGCTTCGTCGCTGATGCTGTCCGGCATCATTCCCCAGAAGCAGTAGAAGAGCTGCAGATCGACGTAATTCCGCAGCCGGAAGAAGGTCTCGTCGGCATCGAACGGCTGCTGGTCCGCAAGATCCAGGATCTGCGACCGGTATTCGGCGATGACCGCCATCTGCCCATGGGTGAGGCCGGGGATCGAGATCCCGGTCGTCGGCCCGATCGTCGTGTGATGCGCCGCGGCCGGCGCCGCGCCGAGCACGAGGCACAGGAAGGCAAGCAGGCAGGTCATGAATCTGGACATGCGATCTCGCACCGCTCGCCCTTGCAACGCTTCGCCGACTGTAGCACCGGGCGCCGTCGTGACAATCGACAGCCTGCGACGCCGATCAGTCGCTGCGCGGCTCGGCCAGCGGTCCCAGGCTGCGCAGCCGCCAGCGGTTGCTGAAGGAGAGCATCGCCGCGTCGAGCGGCGCCACGTCGATCCGCCGGAGCGAGGCGATGCCGGCATCGAGGGCATGCACGATCGCCGCCCGCACGACCAGGGGATGGGTGACCGCCACGCTGTGGCCCGCATCGACCCGCAGATCCATCCAATCCGCGATGCGTCGAAGCAAAGCCTGCGTCGTTTCTCCGCCATGGGGCGGCAGGGCGGCGTCGCCGAGCCAGGCGGCCAGGGAGTCCGGCTCGATCTCCGAGAGTTCCTTGCCCGCCCAGTGGCCGTGGTCC
>DASZYM010000535.1:0-1797 GCA_035545355.1 Dongiaceae bacterium | reverse complement strand
CATCGACTGGCCGACGGCGCAGCGCGCTTTCGCGACCCGTGCCCGTGTCTATGGCCTCACGCCGCGGGACTGGATGATGCTGTGCTACCTGGCGACCGCCGCCGGCGATCGCGACGCCGCGCGCGCCGCCTTCAAGGCGATTCAGGGGCCGGTCGATTACTGGCCGAAGCACGGCTACGGCTATTTCTATATCGAAATCCTGCCCTGGATCATGGCGCGCGACACAGGACCGTCCGGCGGACCGCTGCGACGCCATTAGTGATGCGCCTAAACCCGATTCCGCTTGCGCAAGAACAAAAAGTGAACTATAGTAACGCCTTCTGCTCGAATGACGCTGCAACGGCTCATCCCGGACCGGTCCCAGTAAACAGAATCAGCGCGATCGGGCTTCAGCTTTTGCTGGGGCGCTCGTTTGCGTCTGCGCCGGCGGATCGGCGCGCAGGACCAAACCCGGCCGAACTTATACCGGGCTTAGACGAAATGAAGAATACGGCTTGGCCTGGATCGGCTCGATGAACAGGATCAATCCCTTGGGCATCAAGGCCTTGCCCGGCCGCGCCGCCCTCGAAAACGAGCATGGCCTCATAAGTAAGAAAGAGGCGTGCGGCTTCAGCCGAAGAAGCCGGCGATCAGCCAGATGTTGGCGGCGGTGACCGCGGCGAAGATGATCCAGGCGAGACCGGCGAGGATGGGGCCGCTCTTGAAGACCCCCATCAGGCGCCGGTCGCTGGTGAAGCGGATCAGCGGCCAGATCGCGAAGGGCAGTTGCACCGTCAGCACCACCTGGCTCAGGACGAGCAATCGCCCAACGGAGCCCTCGCCCAGCCAGAGCACGCCGATCAGCGCCGGCCCCAATGCGAGCGCGCGGGTGATCAGGCGGCGCTGATAGCAGGGGATCTTCAGGTCGAGGAAACCTTCGAGGATCACCTGCCCCGCCACCGTGCCGGTGAAGGTCGAGCTCTGCCCGGAAACCAGAAGCGCGATGCCGAACAGGACCGCGGCGAGGCCGGAACCGGTGATCGGCGCCAGCAGCCGATATGCGTCGTCGATCTCCGTGACCGCCGTCTGGCCGGTCGCGTGGAAGGCGGTGGCGGCGACGATCAGGATCGCGGCATTGACCAGCATGGCCAGCAGCAGCGCCACAACGGTATCCACCGTCGCCCAGCGGATGCCGTCGCGGATCGCCGGCTCGGTCTGGCGCGTGACGCGGGTCTGCACCACCGAGGTGTGGAGATAGAGGTTGTGCGGCATCACCGTCGCGCCGACGATACCGACCGCGAGATAGAAGGCCTGCGGGTCGTGGGCGAGCCTGATATCGGGCACCAGGCCGCCGAGCACGTCGGCGATCGCCGGCTGCAGCATCGCGATCTCGATGGCAAAGCAGAGGAAGATCGTGCCGACCAGGCCGAGCACGATCGCCTCCAACTGACGGAAGCCGCGCCCCTTCAGGCTGAGCACAATGATCGTGTCGAGCCCGGTCAGCAGCACGCCCAGCCAGAGCGGCAGATTGAAGAGAAGCTGGAGCGCCAAGGCCGAGCCCAGCACCTCGGCGACGTCGCAGGCGATGATCGCGAGCTCGGCGAACAGCCAGAGTGCCAGGGCGACCGGCGCGCGATAGCGCTCACGACACAGCCGCGCCAGGTCTTTGCCGGCGACCAGGCCCAGCCGCGCGCACAAGGTCTGCAGCAGGATTCCGGCCAGGCTGGAGAGCGCCACCACGAAGAGCAGGGCCGTCCCGTAGCGCGAGCCGGCCTCGATATCGGTCGCCCAGTTCCCGGGATCCATGTAGCCGACCGA
>DASZYM010000534.1:0-3413 GCA_035545355.1 Dongiaceae bacterium | reverse complement strand
GGCACCGGTCTTCGACCCCTCACCCAACTCCGCGTAAGCGCGGCTTCGCCTCGCCAACGCTCCGTAACCCTCTCCCCCGCCGACGAATGTCGGCCTACGCCGACGGGAGGGAGAGGGCAGGGGCGAGGGGGCGACGGGTCCATCCGTCGAAGCTCCGCTAATATGCATCCAGCCTATTCCGTCATCTTCTTCACCAGCGCCTCGGGCGGCGGCTATCTCCTGCTGGCCTTGCTCGGCCTGCTCGGCGCGATCGGGTTCCTGCCGCCGGATCCGGTGCTCGGCTGGATCGCCTTCGGCCTCGCCTTCGCGATGGTGACGGCGGGGCTGCTCTCCTCGACAGCGCATCTCGGCCATCCGGAGCGGGCCTGGCGCGCCTTCAGCCAATGGCGCAGTTCCTGGCTGTCGCGCGAGGGCGTGCTTTCGGTCGCGACCTATGTGCCGGCGGGTTTGTTCGCGATCCTCTGGATCTTCTTCGGGCGCGTCTCGCCGATCCTCGGCGTGCTGACCGTGATCGCGGCGCTCGCGACCGTCTCGGCCACCGCGATGATCTATGCCAGCCTCAAGCCGATCCAGCGCTGGTCCAACGGCTTCGTGCTGCCGAATTACCTGCTGCTGGGATTTGCGACCGGCGCCCTGTGGCTGGCGCTGATCGGCAATCTCCTGATGCCGCAGGCCTTCATGCTGATCGGCTGCGATTGGCTGGCGGCGATCGGCCTCGCGCTGGCGGCGATCGGCAAGCTGCTCTATTGGCGCTATATCGACAACACCGAAGGCCAAGCGACGCCGGAGAGCGCCACGGGTCTCGGCGGGATCGGCACGGTGCGGCTCTTCGCGGCGCCGCATACCGAGGAGAACTATCTCTTGAAGGAGATGGGCTACAAGGTCGCGCGCAAGCATGCGGAGAAGCTCCGCCTGCTGGCACTCGCCTTCGGCTTCACCCTGCCGGCGGTGCTGGTCTTCCTGGCGCTGCTGGCGCCCGGCTGGCCGGCGGCCGTCTTCCTCGCGCTGGCGACCATCGGCAATGCGGCGGGGACCTTGACCGAGCGCTGGCTGTTCTTCGCCGAGGCGCGCCATACGGTGACGTTGTATTACGGCGCGGAAGCGAGCTGAGTGCGACTGGTGGCACCGAGCAACCCCTCACCCAACTGCGCCTAAGCTCGGCTGTGCCTTGCTAAGGCTCCGTAGCCCTCTCCCTCAAGGGGAGATGGAAGGTGATCGCAGACTCGCCGGACTCCCTCTCCCCCGCCGACGAATGTCGGCCTACGCCGACGGGAGGGAGAGGGTAGGGGCGAGGGGTCGACGGGTTTGTCCGACTACGAAAACCCGCGCAGCGGCAGATCAGGTCCGCGCTGCAGCCAGTTGTCGTCGAGATAACGCGCGGCGCCCTCGATCACGTGCAGCGTATAGGCATGGCGCGAGCGCGGCGAGCGGTTGGGGCCGCTCCAATGCGGCAGCAATCCGTGCAGCAGGACCAGCGAGCCCTTCCTGGCGCTCAAAGCCACTTTCGGTCCATCGGGATAGGACGACCGGTCCAGCGTATCGGTGACCATTGCATCGCCGGCGCGATGGAAGCGCTGGCGCAGCGGGCCCTTATGCCCGCCGCGGATCGCCATCATGCCGCCATTGTCGAGTGTCGCATCCTCGAGCGCGAACCAGAAGCCGATCACGCTCAAGGGCTCGGTGGTGAGGAAAGTCGAATCCTGATGCCAGGTCACCTCACCGCCAATCTTCGGCTGCTTGAAGATGAACATGGATTGCAGCAGCAGCGGCTGCTTGAACAGCGTCGATGCCAAAGCCGCGAGATGCGGGTGCCGTGAGAAGCGCGCGAAGACCGGATCGAGATCGTGCATGGCATGGCCGATCTTGTTGATCGACAGGGCCTTCGGCTGTTTCAGCCGGCCTTCGGTATCGAACGCCTCCTCCTCGAAGAAGAAGCGGATCTTGTCGCCGGATTCCTGGAAATACGCATCGCGCGCATGCGCGGCCGATGTGGTCGAGAACACGGTCGCATGCTCGGCGGGATCGAAGCCTTCGACCAGTTCGATGGCCCGCGCGCTCAACGCGTCGCAGAGCTCCGGCGGCATGAAGTCCTCGACGACGAGGTAGCCGTCCTCGTCGAAGGCCCGCGCCATGTCCGGCGTCAGGCCCTGGTCGCTGCGCCGGAAGCGGCGAGGCTGTTCCGGTGCGATCGCGTTCATAGCGGACAGGCTGTCCCGTGTTTCAGCGGAGGCAGGCCGAGATGCGCCGCCAAGGTCTGGCCCATATCGGCGAAACTCGAGCGCACGCCGACGGAATGCGGCTTCAGGCCCGGGCCGAAGAAGATGACCGGCACATGCTCGCGGGTATGGTCGCTGCCGCGGAAGGTCGGGTCGCAGCCGTGATCGGCGGTGACCAGAACGAGATCGCCGGGCCTGAGCCTGGCTTCGAGCTCCGGCAGGCGGCGGTCGAACTCCTCCAAGGCCGCGGCATAGCCTTCGACATTGCGGCGATGGCCGTGCAGCGTGTCGAAATCGACGAAATTGGCGAAGACGACGTCGCCATCCTCGGCCTGGTCCATCGCCTCCAGGGTGCGGTCGAACAGGCCCATATTGTTCTCGCCCTTCAAGGTCGAGCTGACGCCGCGGCCGGCGAAGATGTCGGAGATCTTGCCGATGCCGTGGACCCGGCCGCCGCGCGCGGTGATGCGGTCGAGAAGCGTCTCTTCCGGCGGCGGCGTGGTGAGATCGCGGCGATGCGCGGTGCGCTGGAAGTCGCCCGCGCGCTCGCCGATGAAAGGCCGGGCGATGACGCGCGCGATCTGCAGCGGCTCCGTCAGGCGCTTGGCGACGGCACAGATCGCATAGAGGCGATCGAGGCCGAAATGCGTCTCATGCGCCGCGATCTGGAAAACTGAATCCGCCGAGGTGTAGCAAATCGGCTTGCCGGTCCGGATATGCTCCTCGCCGAGGCGCTCGATGATCTCGGTGCCCGAGGCATGGCAATTGCCGAGGGTGCCGGGAATCCCGGTCTCGGCGACGAAGCGCGCGAGGAAATCGTCCGGGAAAGCCGGGACGGTCTCGGAGAAATAGCCCCAATCGAACGGCACCGGGCAGCCGGCGATCTCCCAATGGCCGCTCGGCGTGTCCTTGCCGCGGGAGACTTCGCGCGCCACGCCATAGATGCCCGTCACCTCGTCGGCGCGGACACCGGGCGTCAGGCGGCCATGCACCAGATGCGCCGCCAAACCGAGGCCGAGCCGCGCGAGATTCGGGACCTGCAGCGGCTTGCCGGCATTGTGGCGCGCCTCGGCGATATGCCCGAGCGTGTCGGCGCCGTCATCGCCGAAGCGCGGCGCGTCGGGCGTGGCGCCCAGCCCGAAGGAATCCATCACCAGGATGATCGCGCGCCGGGATGTCGTCGGAATGGACATGGGG
>DASZYM010000533.1:0-4461 GCA_035545355.1 Dongiaceae bacterium | reverse complement strand
GGGCGGGGTCTGGATGAAGGTGACGTCGGTATGCCATTCGTCGCGCTCCGGCGGCCGGTGCTCGCCGTAATCGAGCACGATGATCTCCGGATTGGCATTGGCCTCGTCGTTGCTCAGCAGCGGGTGGATGTGCAGCGCGCCGAACCGCGCGGCGAAGGCCTTCTGCTGCGCGGGCCGCAGCACCTGGTCGCGGAACAGCAGCAGCTTGTGCGTGACCAGCGCCTTGCGGATCGCGGCGATCGTTTCGTCCGGGAGCGGCGCCGAGAGGTCGAGGTCATGGACCTGCGCCGCGAAGGTCGGGTTGAGCCGGGCGATGTCCAGCTTGGCGCCGGGATCGACGGCGCTGCGCTGGGCGAGATGGGTCACGGACATGGTGGCTCCTTCGTTGGGACGATTTTGAAATTCACTCTTGCCCCTTCCAGGGCGTCAGCCGGCGCTCGATCAGGCGCAGCACGGCAAGGAAGATCGTGGCGATCGCGGCGATGCTCAGGATGCCGACGAAGACCACGTCGGTGACCAGGAACTGCGCCGCCGACAGGGTCATGAAGCCCAGCCCCTTGGTCGCCGCCACGAGCTCGGCCGCGACCAGAGTCGACCAGCCGCCGCCGATGCCGATGCGCAATCCGGTCAGGATCTCCGGCAAGGCGCTGGGCAGGATCACATGGCGGAAGACCTGCACCTTGCTTGCGCCGAGGCTCTGCGCCGCCTGGATGCGCCCCGGTGAGACCGCGCGCACGCCGGCCTGGGCCGAGATGACGATCGGCGCGAACATCGCCAATGCCAGCAGCGTGATCTTCGCCGCCTCGCCGATGCCGAGCCAGATGATCACCAGCGGCAGATAGGCGAGCGGCGGCACCGGCCAATAGAGCTGGATCGGCGGGCTGAAGATGCCGCGCACCCATTTGCTGCTGCCCATGGCGAGGCCGAGCGGCACGCCGATCCCCGCCGCCAGGGCGAAGCCGGCGAGGATCCGCACCAGGCTGGCCTCGACATGCTGCAGCAGCGTGGCGTTGGAGAAGCCGTCGATCGCAACCGAATAGAACTGCCGCGCCACATCGACCGGCGAAGGCAGGAAGAGCGGCTTCACCAGCTCCAGATAGGCCGCGCCCCACCAGGCGCCGAGCAGGACCAGGGTGGTCCAGAACGGAATGCCCAGCCGCTTGAAGAGCGCCGCGAGCTTGTCGAACAGCCAGCGCTGGCCGGGGGAAGCCCCCTCAGCCTGCGCGCGCAAAGCGAGATCGACCATGGCTTTCGCTTCCTGTCTGATGGATGAGGCTGCGGATCTCTTCCCGCAGCGCGATGAATTGCGGATCGGACTTGACCGCCGATGAATCGCGGGTCTCGACGAAGCGCCGCACGAAATCGAGCTCGTAGCGCCGCACGATGCGGCCCGGCCGCGGCGACATCACCACCACCTCGGTGCCGAGGAACAAGGCCTCCTCGATCGAATGGGTGATGAAGAAGATCGCCTTCCTGGTCCGCGCCCAGATCGCGACGATGAGCTCCTGCATCACCTCGCGGGTGAGGGAGTCGAGCGCGCCCAACGGCTCGTCCATCAGCAGGATCTCGGGATCGGTGGCCAGCGCCCGCGCCAGGCTGACGCGCTGCCGCATGCCGCCGGAAAGCTGATAGGTGGCCGACTTCTCGAACCCGTCCAGCCCGACCAGCACCAGCAACTTGCGCGCCTTGGCCTCGCGCTTGGCCTTGTCCAGCCCGGCGAGCTTCAGCCCGAAGGCGACGTTGTCCAGCACCGAGAGCCAGGGATAGAGCGTATCCTTCTGGAACACGACGCCGCGGTCTGGTCCGGGGCCGGTGACCGGGACGCCGTCCACGGTCACCGTGCCGCCGGTCAGTCGCAGGAACCCGGCCATTGCGTTGAGGAGCGTCGTCTTGCCGCAACCGGAGGCGCCCAGTGCGACCACGAAGCCGCCCCGAGGGACGACCAGGGAGGCTTCGGCCAGCGCATGGACGGGGAGTGCGTCCTTGCTCTGATAGAGCACGCTGGCGTTTTCGACGACCAGAGTCATGGCCAGGTTCCCGCGGCTGTTGTCTAGTTCGCCGCGAGCGTCGCCTGGACGAAGCGCGGATCGATGAAGGCCGCGTAGGAGTCCAGCACCTGGTTGATCTTCTGCTGGCCCTTCAGGAACTCGGCGGTGTCGTGCAGCACATGGGCGAGCTCGCTCTGCTCGCCGCCGCCGAGCCACTTGGTGCTCGCCTGGTCCGCCGCCGGCACATAGGCCGAGACCTTGATGCGGTCGGCGATGTCCTGGGGCTTGGCGCCGGTGAACTTCGCCAGCACCTTCACGTTGTCGGAATCCGCCGCCCAGTTCTCGGGATGGGTCTCGAGATCCCTGTAGTACTTGTCCACGATCGTCACGAACTGCTGGACGAAGTCGCTGTGCTCCTTGATCAGGTCCCCGGTCGCGACCAGCGCGCCGAAGGTGACCGCGCCGCGATCGGCCGCCTGCTTGGCGGTCAGCAGCACCTTGCCGTTCTCCTGCAGCTTGCCCAGCGCCGGATCCCAGACGAAGGCGGCGTCGATATCGCCGCGCTGCCAGCCGGCGACGATCTCCGGCTGCGGGATCGCCAGCACCGTCGCGTCGTTCGGGCCGATCCCTTCCTGCTTCAAGGTCGAGAGCAGCATGAAATGGTCGGTGGAGACCGGCGCCGCCGCGAGGCGCTTGCCCTTCAAGTCGGCGAGCGTCTCGATGCCGCTGCCGTTGCGCACCACCAGCGCCTCGTCCTGGCCGGCGGCGCCGCTGATATAGACGGCCTTCACGTCGATCCCCTTGCTGACCGAGGCGGCGAAGGGGCTGGAGCCGACGTCGCCGATCTGCACGTCGCCGGCGGCGATCGCGGCGAAGATCTCGGCGCCCGAATTGAATTCGCGGAACTCGACCTTCCAGCCCGGAATGGTCGCGATCTCGCCCGAGGCGATCGCGCGCACGAAGGGCGAGAACCCGGTCTGATAGGCGATGGTGATGGTGTGGTCTTCCGCCAGCGCCGAGGAGGCGAGGGCGGTGCTGAAGCCGAGGGCGACGGCAAAGGCGGCGAACGTGCGACGGGTGATCGACATGGCTAGACTCCTTTGTCCGTGACTCGCGCAATGGCGCGCACGGTTCCGTTGAACTGATCGGTTTGCTGGGGATTTCCGGCGCGTGCGGGCGGCGCCGTCAGTGCCTCAACAGAGGCAACAACACACGGCCATATGCGCGATGGCGTCGCGGCGATTGCGTGCTGCCGTCATCCTGGCCTCCTTCGGTGACGCGCCGGAGCGGGAGTGCCGCGGCGCCACGCCCTCAATCTACGGAACGCGCCTCAAGGCACAACGCAGAAGTTCTCGCCGGCCGAGCGAGGATTTATCGCGGAACCGCCCCGCAGGGCAGCAAACAGCAGAGCCAAAAGACCGGGGGTTACGCCGCCGGCAGCACCACATGCACGGTCGAGCCGCGGCCGCTTTCGCTCTCGATGTCCAGCGTGCCGTGATGCTGCTCGATCAGCCGGCGGCAGATCGCGAGGCCCAGGCCGGCGCCGCCCTTGGGCCGCGTCTTGTAGGGATCGCCCGGTCCGGTGCTCGCCAGCAAGGTCGCGGAAAGCGCGCTCGCGCGCTGCGCCGCGGTCATGCCGAATCCGGAATCCTCGACCTCGATGCCGATGCCGTTCTCCTGCCGCCGGGCGCGCAAGGCGATCCAGCCGCCGCGCGGGCTGAACTTGATGGCATTTCCCAGCAGGTTGACCAGGATCTGGGTCAGCGCCCGCTCGTCGGCGCGCAAGGAGAGTCCGGTCGGCGTGAAGTCGAGGCGGATGCCTGCCTGCTCGGCCTGCGGCAGCACCATGTTCAAGGCGGCGACCGCGATGCTGTCGAACCTGCACTCGGTGATCACCAGGATCTGCCGGCCGATCTCGACGCTGGAGAGATCGAGCAGGTCGTTGACCAGCTTCAGCAGGTGCTCGCCGGAGTTCCGGATGTCGCCGACATATTCCTGCTGGCGGACCGTCAGCTCGCCGAGATAGCCGCGCGCCAGCACGTCGGCAAAGCCGATGATCGCGTTCAGCGGCGTGCGGAGCTCGTGGCTCATGCTGGCGAGAAAGGCGCTCTTGGCGCGGCTCGCCGCCTCGGCGGTCTCGCGCTGCGCCGTCAGCTCGGCCTCGATATGCTTGAGGCGCGTGATATCGACCCCGCAGGTGATGATGCCGCGGATCCGCCCGTCGGCCTCGCGGAACGGCGTCTTCAGCGAGAGGATGATCGCCGGCTTGCCGTCCGGTCCGGTGCGCGCCTGCTCGAACTGCCGGGGCTCGCCGGTCGTCAGCACCGCGCGGTCGGTCGCCTCGACGATCGCCGCGGCCTCGCCGTCGATCACCTCGGAGAGGCGCCGGCCGATCACCAGCTCGCCCCCATTGTTGACGGCATCGCCCAGGGCGGCGCGGCGCGAGCGGTTGACATAGCGATAGCGCAGGTCG
>DASZYM010000532.1:0-5887 GCA_035545355.1 Dongiaceae bacterium | reverse complement strand
GGGCTTGCCGGAAGAGGTCGCGACCGATGTCGCGGTCTTCACCCGCGCCGGCGTCGCGCGGATCATGCGCTATGCCTTCGGGCTCGCACGCTCCAGGCCGCGCAAGCGCCTGACCGTCGTCACCAAGTCGAACGCCCAGCGTCACGGCATGGTGATGTGGGACGAGATCGCGGCGGAAGTCGCGGCCGAGTTTCCCGATGTGACCTGCGACAAGATGCTGGTCGATGCGATGACCATGCGGATGACCTTGAAGCCGGAGACGCTCGACACGATCGTCGCCACCAACCTCCATGCCGACATCCTCTCCGATCTCGCCGCGGCTTTGGCGGGCTCGCTCGGCATCGCGCCGACCGCCAACATCAATCCCGAGCGCCGGTTCCCGTCGATGTTCGAGCCGATCCACGGTTCGGCCTTCGACATCGCCGGCAAGGGCATCGCCAATCCGATCGGCACGTTCTGGACTGCGAGCCTGATGCTCGACCATCTCGGCGAGCCGGCGGCGGGTGCGCGATTGATGCGCGCGGTCGAGCGGGTGACCGCGGACAAGACCCTGCACACGCCGGATCTCGGCGGCAAGGCGACGACGCGGCAGGTGACCGATGCGGTGATCGCCGCGATCGCCGGCGACAACGCGTAGCGGGCACCGGCGCTCCTCTCGGGGCGTGCGCATGGACTTGGGCGGCGGAAACGCGCTATGTCTGCCGCTCACCTTCCCGTCCCCGTGCCCCCATGTCCACCGCCCTCACCCTCCGCCGCTCGCCCGCCAAAGGGCTGCTCTACATGCTGACGGCGGTGCTGGCCTTTTCGGCGATGGATGCCTCGGCGAAATGGCTGACCGCGGATTACAGCGTGGTCGAGGTCGCCGTCCTGTCGCGCGCGATCTCGCCCGTCCTGGCGCTGGCCATCGCGATCCAGCAGGGCGGGATCGGCACGCTCCGGACCCGGCATCCGTTCTGGCACCTGTTCCGCTCCGGGGCGAACGGCTTGACCCTGCTGAGCTTCTTCGCCGCGCTGATCTTCCTGCCGCTGGCCGATACGGTCGCGATCACCTTCGTCAGCCCGCTGATCATGTGCGCTTTGGCCGTACCGATGCTCAAGGAACGCGTGGGGCCGCGGCGCTGGGCGGCGATCGTCATCGGCTTCCTGGGCGTGCTGGTCATCACCCGGCCGAGCGGCGCCGGCTTCGGCTGGGGCGCGGTGCTGGCCCTGGCCGCGGCCTTCGGCGATGCGCTCGGCATCAACATCACGCGGCGGATGAGTGTGACCGAAAGCAGCCATTCGCAGCTCTTCTGGTCGTCGGTGATCCTGATCGCCGCCTTCGCTGCGATGCTGCTGTTCCGCTGGCCCGGTCCCTGGACGACGCCCTCGGCGCATGACCTGCTGCCGATCGCGATCCTGTCGATCACCGGATGCGGCGCGCAATTCTGCCTGGCGCAGGCCTTCCGCTACGGCGAGGTCTCGCTGCTGGCGCCGCTGGAATACGGCGCGCTGATCTGGGCGGTCATCTTCGGCTATATCTTCTGGGGCGACCTGCCGACGCTGACGGTGCTCGCCGGCGTCGCCATCATCATCGCCAGCAGCGCCTATGTCGCCCATCGCGAGGCGCGCGCGAAAGGCGCGTCCGCGGTGCCGGACCGGGATTTGATTTAGCGGGTCGCGGTTCGGTCTGGGCGCTAGCGGATTCTGACGCCGAAGTGCCGCCAGCTTCGCGCAATCGCGTCCTGGAGCTTTGCGCGGTTCACGAGATCGGGCGGGTCCGCATAAGAGAGCGGGTTGCGGTCGAGGATATCCGGTGCGATCGGCTCGATACCGGCTTCGTTCGCCACTGGTTTCGCCGGCTGCGATCGGCCGTTCCGCAGAATCGATCTGACCCACCCCATGCCGAAAAGATGGGTGTCGGCATGGCGAAATTCCAGATCTGCTCGTGGCGGCAGATTCGCGCGGCGCGCCGCTTGGCGGCTGTGCGCGCGGTGACTAGGATTGCGGGGCATTCGGAGACTGCTTCTTGCGGTCTTGCCCCCACCCCTGCCCTTCCCCGAAACGGGGGAGGGGGATTCATGTGAAGAGGTCACGATGGAATACCGCTTGCTCGGGCGATCGGGGTTGAAGGTTTCGGCCTTGACCCTCGGCACCATGACCTTCGGCGGCGAGTCCTTCTTCGCCAAGACCGGCAACATCGACGTCGCGGGCGCGCGGCGGATCATCGACCTCTATCGCGATGTGGGCGGCAACCTGATCGATACCGCCGACGTCTATTCCCACGGCCGCTCGGAAGAGATCATCGGCGAGGCGCTGGGCGGCAAGGGCCAGGACCTGATGATCGCGACCAAGGCGCGCTTCCCCATGGGTCCCGGGCTGAATGACCGCGGGCTCTCGCGCCAGTACCTGATCAAGGCCTGCGAAGCCAGCCTGAAGCGGCTGCGGCGGGAAACGATCGACCTCTATCAGATGCATGAATGGGACGGGCAGACGCCGATCGAAGAGACGATGGAGGCCTTGGACTCGCTACAGCGCGCCGGCAAGGTGCGGTATATCGGCTGCTCCAATTTCTCCGGCTGGCACATCATGAAGGCGCTGGCCGCCGCCGATGCGCGGCACCAGGCGCGCTTCGTCAGCCAGCAGATCTATTACTCGCTGCAGGCGCGCGACGCGGAATACGAGCTGCTGCCGATCGCGGTTGACCAGGGCGTCGGCATCCTGGTCTGGAGCCCGCTGGCAGGCGGCTTGCTCTCCGGCAAGTACCGCCGCGGCAAGCCGATGCCGGAAGGCCGCCATCTCGCCGATTGGGGCGAGCCGCCGATCCATGACGAGAAGAAACTCTACGACACGATCGAGGTGCTGCTCGCGATCGCCGAGGCCCGCAGGATCGCCCCCGCGCAGGTCGCCTTGGCGTGGCTGCTGGGGCGGCCGGGCGTCAGCTCGGTTGTGATCGGCGCGCGCAACGAGACGCAGCTCAAGGAGAACCTGCCGGCGGGGGATCTGAAGCTCAATGACGAGGAGACCGGCAAACTCGATGCGGTGAGCGCGCCGACCCTGCTCTATCCCTATTGGCACCAGGTGAACACCGCGTCGGACCGGCTGGGCGAAGCGGATCTCGCGCTGCTGCGGCCGTTCCTGAAAAAGGATTTGCGGCTGGGCTAGCTGCCGCAGGGGCCGGCGGGGTCGGTGAAACTCGGCAGCACCTTGTCGCCGGCATCGAGTCCGTAGACGTCGGCGCGGAAATTGACCGTGCCGTCGGCATCGACCCAGGCAGTGTCGTAGACGATGTGCAGCGGCAGCGGCTGGGCGAGGGTCACGGCCTCGGTCTTGCGGCCGGTGAGTGCCGCGTCGATCCGCGCCGGTGTCCAGGCCGGATCGGCGGCGAGCAGGCGGCGCGCGAGATCGTCGGCGCCGGAAAGCGCCACGCAGCCGAGGCTGGTGAAGCGGTCGGGCGCGTCGAAGGCCTTCGGGTCCGGATCGCCGGTGAGCGCGATGCCGGCGGGATTGTCGAACAGGAATTTCACATGGCCCAGCGGATTGGCGCCGCCGGGATCCTGGCGCAAGCCTTCGTCGCTGACATGGATGCCGTGATTGTAGAAATAGGTCGCGTCGCTGTCCTGCAGCGGCCAGAGCCGGGCATCGGCGACGACCTGGGGAATCTTCCAGGACGGATTGAGCGCGAGCCGGTCGATCGTGCCGTCGAGCGGCGGCGTGGGCGCCGTGGGCCGGCCGACGATCGCCGCGCCGGTGAGCGCCGTCTTGCCGTCTTCGACCAGCCGATAGGCGGCGCCCGGGATATCGATCAGCAGATAGCGCGTATCCTTCCATTGCCGTGCCGCGAGGCGCTGCTTCGCGGCGGCGAGCGAGGCGATGCGCGCTTCGACCGGCACGTTGAGCGCGGCGACGGTCGCCGCACCGGCGATGCCGTCCGCGGGCAGGCCATGGCGCGCTTGGAAATGCCGGAGCGCGTCCTGCAACTCGTCATCGACCGGGCCGAGCGTCGCACCGGCGCCGAGATCGCCGGTCGCGATCAGCCGCTTGCGCAAGACTTCGACCCGCGGGTCGGTATCGCCGGCCTGCAGCTTCGGCCCGTCGGGGATCGGCGCCCAGCCGCCATTGGCCGCGATCTTGCGATAGGCCTCGAGCGCGACGGTGAGACGATGAATCTCCGGCGGCTCGGCCGGTATCGTCGCAGCCGGCTTGGGTGCCGGTGCCGGTGCGCTGGCTGCAGGTGCGGATGCCAGTGCCGGAGCCGGCGCGGGCGGCGGCTGGATCAGCGCGATCTGGTCCTTGGCCTGGGCGAAGGCACCGAGCGCCGCGGCGAAATCCGCCGGCGCCGCCGGGTTCAGGCTCCTGGCGGCGGCGCCGTAGATCGCGCTCAGCAGCAGGTCGCGCTCGGCCAGCGCCTGATCGTCGCCGGCCTTCTCGCGCTCTGCCGCGGCGGCGATGAGCGGCTTCAGCCGGACGGCGATGGCAATGGCCCGCGCGCGGTCCAGCAGCGCCTTGGCCGCGGCGTCGCTCCAGATCGGCTGCGCGTTGCGCGCTTGATAGATGCGCTTCAAGCCGGCCAGGCGATCGGCGCCCAAGGCCGCGTCGATATCGGTCACCGGCGGCGCACCGGCCGAGAGAATCTCGGCGATGCTTTGCGCTTCGTCCGCGGCGGCGGGCGCGATGCGCAATACCGCGATGAGGGCGACGATGGCGAGAAGACGCGGGGAAGCGCGAATCACAGTCATTGCTTGGACAATAGGCGGGTCCAGTTTGCTTTCCAAGCGCGGCGGGACGATGCCGCTTCTGGAAAGATGCCGTCTGCTCCTCTAGGTTCCCAGAAAACATCGCGGGGCGGGGAATAGCTGCCATCATGAACGGCGAATCGGTACTGACTCCAGGGGCGCGGTTCGAGCCCTATTGGTGGGCGGCGGCGAAACCGGAGCGCCTGTCCGCCGGCACGCTGGCCTCGCGCTACGACGTGGCGGTGATCGGGTCCGGATTCACCGGCATGCGCGCGGCGCTGGAGCTGGCGCGGGCGGGTCGCAGCGTGGTGGTGCTGGACAAGGATCCGGCGGGCTCGGGTGCGGCGCGGCGCAATGCCGGCTATCTGGGTCGGGTGCTGAAGAAGTCGCTGCCCACCCTGATGGCCAAGCACGGCGACGCCAAGGGCATCGCGATCTACCGCGAGCTCGGCGAGGCCTTCACCGGCACGATCGATTTCATCGCGCGCGAAGGCATCGAATGCCGGCTGACCCGGCATGGCCGCTACATCGCCGCGACCTCGGTCAAGCATTACGACGCGATGGCGGTCGAGCTCGAGGCGATGCGGCGGCATCTCGGCTATCCCTATGAGATGGTGCCGAAGGCCGATCAGCGCCGCGAGTTCGGCAGCGATGCCTATCGCGGCGGCGCGGTCATCCCCGATCTCGCGGCGATCCATTCCGGCCTCTATCACCGCGGCCTGACGCAGCGCGCGATCGGCGCCGGCGCCGTCATCTGCGACGACGCCACCGTGGAGGCCGTGCAGCCGGAAAGCGGCGGCGTCATCGTCACGACCGAGCACGGCCGGATCGCGGTCAAGGATGCGATCATCGCCACCAACGGCTATACGCCCCGTGGTGCTGGGGGCGGCTTCGCCTGGCTGGCGCGGCGGGTCATCCCGTTCCAGGCCTATATGGCGGCGACCGAAGAGCTGACCGCAGCGCAGCTCGACGATGCGATCCCGCATCGGCGCACGGTGCTCGATTCCAACACCAATATCGACTTCTTCCGGCCGGCGCCGGATTCGCCGCGGCTGCTGTTCGGCGGCGGCACCGGGGTTGCGCGCGGCCGCTTCGAGGCGATCGCGCGATTCCTGCACGGCCTGCTCGGCCGCGTGCTGCCGCAGCTTCACGAGGTGAAGCTGGAATGGGTCTGG